>CAJODA010000004.1 GCA_905233745.1 uncultured Bacteroidales bacterium | reverse complement strand
TAACTGTTTGCGAATTAAATTACAAAGATACAGAATCCTGCGGTTTGCGCGTATTATTTTTATGCGTCTGTGCGATTTTATAAATTATGTACATTTGCCACCTCGAATTTTTTATCAACTTAAAATATTTTCACTATGAATGAAGAAATGTTAAATCTAAAGCCTGCAAAGGTTTTTTACTATTTCAATGAGATTACCAAGATTCCACGCCCGTCCAAAAAAGAGGAAAGAATATCGGAGTGGTTGGAGAAGACCGGCTTGGCTCTCGGACTGCCTACCAAGCGCGACAAGGTCGGCAATGTGCTGATTTCCAAGCCTGCCACCCCAGGCAAGGAGAATGTCACTCCCGTGATTTTCCAGTCCCACATGGATATGGTTTGTGAAAAGAACAATGATGTGAACTTCGATTTTGAGAAGGACGGCATTCAGACCTATGTGGATGGGGAGTGGCTCAAGGCCAAAGGTACCACCCTCGGTGCAGATGACGGTATTGGCATGGCCATTGCACTCGCAATTCTTGACGACAAGGAGTTGCAACACGGCCCGATTGAGTGCCTTTTCACCATTGATGAGGAGACAGGCCTTAGTGGTGCCAAGGCTTTGGAGGCCGGCTTCATGAGCGGCAAGATGCTCATCAACCTTGACTCTGAGGATGAAGGCCAGTTCTTCATCGGTTGCGCTGGCGGCAAAGATACCGTGGCAACTCTGGAGTGCGACTATGAGAATGTGAAAGACCTTGAGGATAATGAATGCGCTTTCTACAAAATTATGGTGAAAGGTTTGCAGGGCGGACACTCCGGTGATGACATCAACAAAGGCCGTGGTAATGCCGTTAAACTGCTCACACGCGTGCTTTGGAATGCATACTGCGATTACGATATTCGCGTGGCAGACATTCAAGCCGGTAACCTGCGCAACGCTATCGCACGCGAAGGCCATGCAATAGTGACCGTGCCTGTTGTCAATTCGGAATCCCTGGAAGCCTATGTCAAAGAGATGGATGCCACACTGAAGAGTGAGTTCCATACGACCGATAGCGGTGTTGCATTGACCATCGAACCGGCCGATGCAGTGGACATGGTTCTTGAAGAGTCTTTGCAGATTGACCTCTTGAATGCTCTGCTTGTGTGCCCGCATGGTGTGCAGGCCATGTCACAGGATATCCCCGGCTTTGTGGAGACTTCCACCAATCTGGCCTCTGTGAAGAAAGTGGACGATAAGATTATCATCACTACCAGTCAGCGCAGCTCGGTGGAGTCCAAGAAGCAAGCGATTGTGGACAGGGTCTCTACCGCGTTCTGGATGATTGGCGCTGATGTGGTTTCCGGTGACGGTTATCCTGGCTGGAATCCTAACCCGGACTCCGAAGTGCTCCGCGTGCTGGTTGACGCGTACAAGAATCTCTTCCAAAAGGAACCGGAAGTGCTGGCTATCCATGCCGGTCTGGAATGCGGTCTCTTCTCCGAGAAGTATCCGGGCTTGGATATGGTTTCCATAGGACCGACCCTTAGAGGCGTGCACTCGCCTGATGAAAAACTTGAAATCAAGACGGTCCAGATGTGTTGGGACCTTCTGATGGAGTTCTTCAGATTATTGAAATAATAAAGTGAGGGGGCGCAAAAATTTGCGCCCCCTATTGCATTATCTCATTACATTCAAGATATTGTCATCTTTGTAATAGATGTCTTCCCGGTATTGCATCTGTCCGTCGTCGCCAACGAAGCAGGTGTAATATTCGATGAAGAGGGGCATGGCTTTAGGAAGATGAACGGGCGTTGGGCGGAGCTTGCGGTAGTATAGCTTCTCCTCATCCGAAAGTTTCTCATAGCGTTCGGTCTCTTTCTCCTCCATCTTCTCCAGATACTTTTCGCCTTTCTTGGTTATGGGTTCCTCACCCATAACCATGCCCAGTCTTTCCAGCTCCCATTCGTCGAATTCGTTGTAGGCATAGAGAATGTTAACAAGGTCGAAGGGGTTCTCCACGCGCACGCAGCCGTGGCTGAAGGTGCGCACACGACGTTTGAAGGCGCCCTTGTTGTTCGTGTCGTGCAAATATACCGATTCGGTGTTGGCAAAGTCGAACTTGACCAGACCGAGGGCGTTGTGCCTTCCGGAGCTTTGGAACAGCCGGTAGGGGATGTTGTTGCGCTTGATTTTGGTCCAGTCGATAGACTCCGGAGCCACATATTTCCCTGTTCGTGTGTCTATGATGTACAGCTGTTCGCGGTTGATGACGGCCGTGTTGTTTTTGCACAGTTTGTAGTAATACTCATTCTTGACGATGTCGTATGGGATATTCCATTCGGGATTGAGAATGATACGGCGGATTTCGCTGTGCAGCAGCGGGGTTTCGGCCTTGTATGCTTTGGTGATGCCGTTGTGCACCCGCGAAGGGTCATTTTTCGGGTTCTGGGTCTTTCCACAGCAGATTTTCGTCTTGAACTCGCACTTCTGATTAACGAAAGCCTGCAAGGTGAAATCGGGAATGTTCACCGCAATGAAATTATCTGCCTTTGTGGCAGCCGTGCGCCAGCGCAACCGTTCCATGTTGGCGCTCAATTTGTCAAGGTAGTAAGAGACGGGCCGGTTGAGTTTCTCGATAGTCTCTTTGCCCAGAGAGTCACAGGTGGGAATGTTGTTGGCGATTCTGAACAGGTTGATACTCTCTATTACCTGGCTGGTTAGCAAGGTGGTGTCGGGATAGTTTTCGGGCAGTTCGCCGGTGAGGCGCAGCCGGCGGCATACCAGCGGGATGATGTCGCTGGTGTGCCCCTTCTTGACAGACTTCACGGGAATCTCCTCCAACAATGTATCCTTCAAAGGATAGAGCCGTAGCAACTCTTCCTGATACCGCAGGTATATAGTGTCGGTAGGCTTCATGGTGGTTAAGGTGTTGCTCACCTCTGCAATGCCGTCTGCCAGCTGCCGGTAGAAGGAGCTGTCGGGCTGGATCA
Source organism: uncultured Bacteroidales bacterium (assembly GCA_905233745.1). Taxonomy (GTDB): domain Bacteria; phylum Bacteroidota; class Bacteroidia; order Bacteroidales; family WCHB1-69; genus F23-D06. Next base: position 59,746 of record CAJODA010000004.1, on the reverse strand, counting down.
TCTTATATAGCCATTTGCCGCCGTTCACCACTTTGGGGTCAGTGGCGCCGAATTGCAGTGCGTGGGCATATTGCACATATGCCTTGGTGAGGGCGTGCTCCAGATTGAAGAGAACAGCGTAGAGACTGTCGGTGTTGGGAAATTCGTGGTCATGAAGACGCCGGATACTGGCCACCAGGGTGTCATATCCGAAGAATGAGGATGGAATGCCATGCTCGTAAGAAAGGGACAGTTGCTCCAACAGTGCATCGGTCCGGTGCTCCTGAAGTCCGTTGGCTGTCCAAACCGGGCTCGGTTCTGTCCCGTAGAACCATTCACGGTAAGGTTCATCGGCAAAGAGGCTGTCAATGCCCATATGCTCTTGAAAATAGGCTTGATAGTCGCCGTTGTTAAAAACGCTGTAGTACTTGAACCAGTGCGGCTTTGGCTCGACTTTTCCCTTCAGTTTGGTGCATCCGCTGATACATAAGATGCAAATGCAGATCAATAACACTCTTCTCAAGGTGGAACGATTCTGTCTTGCCACTTTGATTCTGCTCATGATTTGGGTTATTTAGTTTTAATATGGAGTTGCTTAGTGAAAGTGGCACCGTTGTCCAATTGGCCGGAAACAATCAGTGTGCAGGAGGGCGCGTCTTTGGCCCAGATTACATCGACGCTGTTTTTGCCCACCTTGGTGATAAACCCGCCTTTAGCCTCCCAGCTCACGGCTTTGATGTGGTCGTTGGAAAGGGAAAATGACCGTGGATTCAATTTGTCGTAAGATACAGAGCAGTTTCCGCACAACAGGTCATAAAAGAAATCATTGATTTTGCTTTGAATAAAATAGTAGTGCTGGTTGAGTTTGCCGTCCGGATCCTGGAAAGGCGAGTGCCCGGCTCCCTCTATCGGGTAGAACTTGTTGTGGATGTGCAGCTCGTCCATCTTTTTGTGGATGGATTTAGATCCATACATCTTGTCGAAAAGAAGCCCTCCTATCCCTGAAGTCAAAAATGAGAAGGGAATCCCTTCATCGTAAGGGACAATATCATCTTCTGTGCCGTGGAAGGAGATGATGGGGATGCGGTTGTTCTTGATGACAGAAAGGTCGTACAGTGCGCCCCACAGGTTGGCGATTCCTTTTATTTTGAAGGTGTTGTGTAGATTGTTGCCGGAAGATTCCAACTTTCCGAATTTTTGGTCAAGCTTCAGATCATGTACAAATGTGGGACGTGTATTGTTGGTTAGCAAAGCCACGTTCATGGCGGTAATCGCTCCGGCGCTGGCACCTGCGACAAAAATCGCGGTAGTGTCAATGCCGAATTTCCGGGCGTTCGCGACCAGATAACGCAGGGCGGCGTGGGCGTCTTGAATGGCTATGTATCCGCACTTCTGGATGGATGGTTTTGTGAACAGGAACCCCATACGGTAGTTGATGGAAGCCGTCACATAGCCTTCTGCCGCAAAGTGCCTGCAATAGTTTGTCATGTTGGACTCGCCCTTGTCACCGAAATAGAAGGCACCGCCATGGATGAACATAATGAGAGGGTGCAGCTTCATAGTGTCGTCAGCAGGCATATATACATCCATGGCCAGGTCCAGATTCCGCTGTGACGCCGTTTTTCCAATAGTCTTGGTCATCATCTTCAGATACTTGGTGTCGTTGAGCGGATAAGAGCACCAGTAACCCTTTGCCTTGCCGTAAGTCACGTCTGTCTGCGTGTCTACGTGGAATGCGGAATCACAGAACCGTTTGGAATCATATTCAACATACAAAGGTTTGCGGTAGCGTTCAAAATCCAGGGTCTTGTCCAAAAGCCCGATCTGAGTTGTGGTGAAATCACCGAAGATGGATGCGGTGTCAATGGTGATGGAAAAGCGGATCTCCTTTTTAACGCCGTTCTTTTCAAAATAGTAGTTTCTGTTCTTGTAAGTAATCTTGAAAGGTTCCGCTTTCACCCAGGCGGAGTTGCCGACCCGGTAGTAGTGACCTGAGAGGGAGCTTGGGGATTTTTTGTCAATCTTGAAGATGTAGCTGCTGTCTTCGACCATGCCATAGTAGTAATATGCCGTATCTATCGACAGAAGATCCACTTTCTGGCCTTCTGTATAGGTTACAGCCTCAGGGGAAGGCTTCTTCCCCTGAAACTGTTTGCTTGCGGCATCTTTATTCCGTTTGCAGGATGCAGAGAACAGAAGCACAACCCCCAGTAGGAGCGTTATAATATGTCGGGTCGAAATTCTCATGTTCAGTATTATTCGCCGTTGCTGACACTCAGCACCTCAATGTCAAATACCAGAGGACTGAAGGGAGGGATGCCGTAGTTCCCCCTGTCTCCATAAGCGAATGCGGAGGGGATAAGCACGGTGGCTTTCTCTCCGACATGCATTTTGGAGACGGCTATTTCCCAGCCAGGAATCACTTGGCGGGAACCCAAGGTGAAGGTGAACGGTTGGCCACTCTTCTTGGAACTGTCAAATTCCTCTCCGTTAAGGAACTTGCCGGTGTAATGAACGGTTACGTCCTGCATGGGCTGAGGTTGTGCTCCGGTGCCTTTCTTGGTGGTTACAATGTAGATGCCTTCCGGAGTGGGTTCCACTTTGATGTTGTTCTTGGCCACATACTCCTTAATGCTTTGGGCCTCTTCAGCCTGCTTGTCTTGCATCATCTTTTCGTATTCGGCACGCATCTGCTGGAACTGGGCGGCTGGCATAAGGCCATACAGTTTCGCTTCAAAGTAGAGTGGGTCGTTGCCGAAAGGATAAATCGTATCCTGCATGAAATGTTTGAAAAACTCCTTGCCATCCATGATAAAGCAGGCGGAATCGCCCACATGCATCATGCGCAGGGCTGTGTAGATGTCTCCGTTGTACAGAGAGTCCATCAGCATCTCGTTCGGGCTCATCGGGATGAGCAGGGAGTCGCCGGCGCGTAAAGAAAACAGAATGCCGATGAGGTCTCCCGTCTTCGGCATGGCGGCCGTGTCGTGGATGTCACCATAGAACTGGTAATAGATGCCGCTGGTGCGGTCCTTCTTGAATCCTTTGTATTTGCTGCATCCGCCAATAAGGCAGTAAACCAGTGCGGCCACTGCCAACACGCCGATCACAGCGGCTATGATGATCCAGAGCCTTTTTCTCGAAATCGGAGCGGTGGGGTTCTCCACATTGTCATCGCCTGTGGGCGGTATCTCCTCTACAGGGGTGGCTTTTTCCGCAACGGGTTCGGTTGCTTCTTCTTGAATTTCTGTCACTTCTTCTTTGATTTCTTCTTGAATATCATTCGTTGTGACATTTTCTTCTTGTTCAAATTTTTCTTCTTCCATGAAATATTGGTTTATAAAGTTTGTAATGTTCGTAAAGTTATAAAGTTTTTAATGTTTCAGTCTCTCACTGCACTTCCACCGTCATGGCGATGGGGAGGCGGCCGTTTATGCGGTTGCCGTCGCCGCTGACGCCATAGGCCAGGTAAGAGGGGATGACGAGGCGGGCGCGTGCGCCGGGGCGCAGCATGAGGGCGGCTTCGTGCAGGGCCTCAAGCTCCTCTGAACGGGCTACCGTAAAGTTTTTCACCCCGTCGTGTTCCGAGTCATAGACCATCTCGCCGCTGAGGAGGAAGGTCTTGTACTTAAGGGTGATATTGTCCCCCTCTTGGAAAGTGTCGCCTTGGCCGGGGTCAAGGATTTGGATGTACATTCCCGTACCTGTGCGTTGCATGTCCCACCGGTAACGTTTGATGAAAAGGCTCATCTCCTCGTCTTCCCAATGCAGGATTTTCTTGTTGCCCTCAATATAGGGAGCCTCTCTGTCTTCTGCGGCCTTTTTGTTGTTGGTGACGACTTCCCCCGTGCTCCTGTCGCGGCAGCCGGTGGCAAGGATGACGCAGAGGAGTATGGCGGAAAGGATGATATGTGATACGCTGGTACGCATCTATTTGTTCTTGGATTTTATGTTACGGATAGGCTTGACCTCTTTCTTGACAACATTTTCAAAATGCTTTATGGCATCGAGGATATCTCCATTGTAGAAAGCGCCGGCGGCGTTGTGGTGGCCACCCCCGTTGAAATGCTTGCGGGCGAAGAGGTTCACATCGAAGTCCCCTTGTGAGCGGAAGGAAACGCGCACGCGGTTGTCGCGTTCGGTGAAGAATGCCGTGAATTTCACCACATTGATAGAGAGTCCGTAGTTCACAAAGCCCTCCGTGTCGCCAATCTGGAAGTTGTGGTCCAGCAAATCCTGTTTGGTAAGGTACATGTAGGAGGCGCCGTATTCGGGCATCACGGTAAGGCGTTGCGACAGGGCGAGTCCGAGCAGCTTGATGCGGCTTTCGGTGTAGTTGTCGTACACTTTCCGGTGGATGGCTTCCCCGTTGATGCCGGAGGCGATCAGTTTGCGGAGCACGTCATAGGTGCTCGGGCGGTCACAAGCATAGGTCAGCGAGCCTGTGTCGGTGATGATGCCGACATAGAGAGCCTCTGCAATGGGGCGTGTGAACTTGCGTTTGGGGGTCAGATAGCGGTATAGGAAATGGTACACCAGTTCGCTGGCGGAGCTGGTGAGGTGCGTGGAGTACATCACGTCGCATTGGATGTCGGGTTGCACGTGGTGGTCGATCAGCACTTTGAATCCGCCGAATTTGCTAATGCTGCCCTGCAGGTCCTGTCCTGCACGGTGCGGCGCATTCATGTCCACCACAAACAACATGTCCGCACTCTTGATGGCTTTTCTGGCCTTGGTGAGATTCTTCTGGGCGATGATGATCTCATCACTTCCCTGCATCCAGTGCAGGAAGTCGGGGAACGGGTTCGGAGAGATAACCGATACCTCAAACCCGTCCTCTTTGAAATAGTGATAAAGCGCCAAGGCACTGCCCACTGCATCCCCGTCAGGGTTGAAATGGAATACGATGGCGATCTTTTTCGTGTCGCGCAAGGCGGTCTGGACTTTAAGGATGTCTTGCTTCTTCAATTCAAGAAAATTTTAGCCTGCAAAGATACAAAAATGTATTGAAGATAAACAATAATATATTTTATATTTTTTATCTTTTATTTTAAATTAAAAAAGTGTATTTTTGCAGGTTTTCTGACGAAGAGTATTTTTGCATAGAAACAAATGCGGGCGCAGTTTTTGCGCCTCCTAATAAAATAGAGAAAGAATGAACAGATTGTTAAATGTTTCCGGTTCACCGCACGTCCACAGTGACGACTCCGTACAGAAGATCATGTGGTCGGTGGTGATTGCGTTGATACCGGCTTTTGTGGTGTCCGTCTTCTATTTCGGGCTGCCGGTGATAATTCTAACTTTGGTGTCCGTTGGATGCTGTGTGCTGTTTGAGTACCTCATCCAGCGTTTCCTCATGAAGGTGAAGCCTACTGTCAGCGACGGCTCCGCGGTGGTGACGGGTGTGCTGCTTGCCTTCAACGTTCCCTCCAACCTGCCCATCTGGATGATGGTGGTGGGTGCCATTGTGGCCATTGGCATTGCCAAGATGCCGTTCGGCGGTCTGGGGCATAACCCGTTCAACCCGGCACTGGTGGCCCGCGTGTTCCTGCTCATCGCCTTCCCGGTGGCCATGACCTCCTGGCCAGTGCCTGTTCCGGTATGGGGCTTTGCGGATGCCGTCACGGGTCCTACCCCGCTGGGTATCCTCAAGGAGGGCGCCAATGTGGAAATGCCCACCTATATGAACATGTTGCTGGGCCAGATGGGCGGCAGCTTTGGCGAAGTGTCCGCCATCGCCCTGATTATCGGCGCCATCTTCCTGATGATCCGCAAAGTGATCAGCTGGCATATCCCCGTTTCGTTCATCCTTACCGTGTTCGTGTTCGCCGGAATCTTCTGGCTCATCGATCCTAACCAATATGCCAACCCCTTCTTCCATGTGCTCGCCGGCGGACTTGTCCTTGGCGCATGCTTCATGGCTACGGATATGGTGACCTCCCCGGTGACCCCGTTGGGTATGCTTGTGTTCGGCTGCGGCTGCGGTCTCTTCACCATCATCATCCGTATGTTCGGCGCCTACCCCGAAGGTGTCTCCTTCTCGATTCTGATCATGAACGCCTTCGTACCCCTGATTAACAGGATGTGCAAACCGAGAACTTTCGCCAAATAATCCTTAAAACCGAAAACTATGGCACAGAAAAAAGAACCTTCATTGATTATATTGGTGGTCGTGCTGACTTCCATCGCCTTGGTGGCCGGCCTGGCTCTGACTGGCGTGTATGCACTGACCAAAGGACCTATTGAACTGTCACAGAAACAGAAGAAAGAGAAAGCGCTCAGTGATGTGCTGCCCGGATTCGACGGCACAATCGTGGATACCGTGGTTAACTTCGAAGGCGATGACATTCTCGTCCACAAGGCTGTCGACAAGAACGGCAAACTCTTTGGCGCCGGTGTGGAAACCTTCACCATGAAGGCCTTCTCCGGTCGCTTCGATCTGATGGTGGGCTTTGACAACGAGGGCGTTATCCTGAATACGGAAGTTATTAAGGCTTCCGAAACCCCTGGCCTCGGTGACAAGATCAACAAGAACAAGAGCGATTTCGCCAAACAGTTCAACAACAACGATCCGGCAGAATACAAGCTGCAGGTGACTAAAGACGGCGGCGATGTGGATGCCATCACAGCAGCCACCATCTCTTCCCGCGCTTACTGCGATGCCGTGCAACGGGCTTATAATGTTTTTATGAAAGTAAAGGAGGATTATCATGAGTAAAGTGAAAATTTTAACCAAAGGTTTTTTCAAGGAGAACCCGAGCCTTATCCTGGTGCTCGGCATGTGCCCCACGCTGGCTGTCACCACCTCCGTGAACAACGCCATCGGTATGGGTGCCGCCACGACCTTCGTGCTCCTTATGTCCAATATTATCATCTCCCTGCTGAAGAATGTGATTCCCGATAAGGTGCGTATTCCGTGCTATATCGTTATTATCGCCACCTTCGTGAGTATGGTTGATTTGATCATCAAGGGTTTTCTGCCCGCGCTCTCCGAGAGCCTTGGCGTCTTCATCCCGCTGATTGTGGTCAACTGTATCGTGCTCGGACGTGCCGAGGCCTTCGCCAACAAGAACAGCGTGTTTGACTCTATCCTCGATGGTCTTGGAATGGGTATCGGTTTCACCATCTCCTTGATTTTGGTGGCCGCTGTGCGCGAAATTCTCGGTGCAGGCTCCTTCATGGGCTGGCAGTTTATCCCGTCACAGTACAATATCCTGATTTTCGTCCTCGCGCCCGGTGCATTCCTCGTGCTCGGCTTCATCATGGCCCTGATGCGCCATATCATCAACCGTGTGGAGGATAAACGCAAGGACAAAATGTGCGCCGCAAAATAATACGGTAAAGACGCGCGGCCGTGCGTCTCAACAAAAACCAATCTGTAAAAAACTGAAATTATGGAATACATATTGATGATAATCGGAGCTGTATTGGTCAACAATATCATTTTGGTGCAGTTCCTCGGTATATGTCCCTTTTTGGGCGTCTCCAGTAAGGTGAACACCGCTCTTGGCATGGGTGCTGCTGTCACCTTTGTCATGGCATTGGCCACTTTGGTGACCTCTTCATTGCAGAAGTATGTTCTGGTACCGCTCAACATCACCTTCCTGCAGACCATCGTGTTTATCTTGGTGATCGCCTCTTTGGTCCAGATGGTGGAAATCATGCTGAAGAAGATGAGCCCCTCACTCTATAGGGCTCTTGGTGTCTATTTGCCCCTCATTACCACGAACTGTGCTGTGTTGGGTATTGCCATCAAGGTGACGGAGCAACCGTTGATCGCTGCCCACGGGTTCTCTATTCTCGACAGCACTTTCTATTCAGTGGCCATCGCCATCGGTTTCACGTTGGCCATTGTGATTTTCGCCGGTCTCCGCGAACAGATGGAGCTGGTTGACATTCCCAAAGGCATGAAGGGTGTGCCAATCGCCCTCATCACCGCCGGCATTCTGGCCATGGCCTTCATGGGCTTCTCTAATTTGGTATAAACACAAGTACTAATCTACCTTTTGACTATACAGGTCGGTAACAAACGACACACCACTAAAATATTATGCCAGCAATGAATATGAAAAATGTCATATTATCTATTTTGGTGTGTGGGTTATTTGCTACATCCGGCTGTATGGCTCAAACGGTTCGTGACGTGATGTATGCCAATCAAAAGGTGTTTGAATTGGTAGATGCCTATGTGGATAATGCGAACCTTACGGAACGTTATGCTCAGAAAATAGGCGCTTTTCGCAACCTTTTCGAGAGTCAGAACACTACGGTCTATATGGACCACATTGATTGGTATAACAATTCGAACCGAAAAGATTCGGTCACACTGTCCAACTATTGTGCTTTCTATGAGCAGCAGCAGGGAACATTCCGACAGTTCGACATCAAGGACGTGCAAATTGACCGTCAGAGTCTTTCGGACATTGGGGGAATCTATACTGCGGTGCTGACCAAAGAATATAATACTATTACAGATACCACCCCTGTGGTCAGCCGTCTGGTATTAGTCATAGATTACAGTTTTGTTCGTAAGGCGGCGAAGATTGTCCGTATAGAGTGTAACCGTGCCGACAACCGGATGAAACCGCATATTTTGGCCAACTATGAGAATAATACCCATACACTATATATTCCTAAAACTTTGAAAGTGAAGGAAGTAGGAGGTGGTGAAACCTATTTGGACAGTCGTGTCCAGCCGTTGTCGGCAGAGATGTACAAACAACTTTCCAAACAGAACTGTGCCACATTCCAATATGAGTTCACCCCTCATAACGACACGCTTCGCTATCATACGATTTCCGTCAACACAGTGAAAAACGCCGTTGGTTTGGAATTCGGATATGTCATGCCTTTAAGCATGGGAAATATCGAGGTTCCGTCGGACGCTGACTACACTTTCGAAAATATTGCATACAGAAGCCATACTTTCCGAGTCGGTGCAACCTACTTGCGCCAGATTTTTGCGAAAGGCCGGCATAGGGTTTCCTTTGAGACAGGTCTGGTACTTGATATCGGCGTTCAACATTTTTCAGCGGATACCTATGTGGACCAATATGATACAATCGACACGGATGGCGCCAGATATACGCGAAAGACGCAATTGTTGGGATATGATGAGGCAGGCCGCAGTATTTCGTTTGCAATTCCTGCCATTGTCCGTTATGACTATTATGTGATTCCCAGTCTGTCGGTTTTCGCGGCTGTGGGCCTTCGTGGTGCAATGGCTTTTATCTCTCCTGCAAAAGCATCGTTCAACGGGCATTATGCAGGTCTGTATGGCGAAGAATATTACAACGTGCTGATTGATCAGAACGGATATTATGATTTCGGCACGTTTGATGTGGTTAACCTTTCTGAAAATGTAATGAGGACTCATCGTTGGCATGTTGATGCTCTTGCAAGAATAGGTGCCCAATATTTCATCACTTCCGATAAACGATGGTCACTGGATTTTTCAGCCGGGTACCGTTATCGTATTCTCACAAAACCGGCTGAACAACATGGTGGTTTCCGTCTTTCGGCTAATTCGGCTGATTTCAACTCCGTTTGCCGGAACCTTTGGACTCAGCCAACCCAGTTTCTGGATTTTCAACTCGGTGTAAAGTACAATTTTTAAATACAGAAGGAATATGCGAAAGGCAATGATATTTATAGTGGTATTGTTGGCGGGTTTTGTGTCGCGGGCGCAAGACTTCTATTTCTTCTGTATCAATCTTGGCGACCACACAGATGGCACCTATATAGCAAATGTGATAGACGATGCCCTTAATAATAATAAGGTAAGCGATTTTGTGATTTATATCCGCGGTGGTGTGAACAAGGATGGCAAGGTGTTCGATGCGGTAAAAATCACCGACAGGTCGGCGTGGGATGAGGCTAAGGGACTACTTGATTACATTGACCGTTGTTCGGTGCTCGCAGCTTCCGAGAAGGATATGCTATGTCGCACTTTTCAACCTCTGTACACTTCTGAGAATCAAAAATTCCAGCCTTTGAAACCCATTACCGTCTACTGGTTCGGCGATGAACAGTATTATCGTGATTATGGGAGAACGTTGTTCCTGCCTTTCTATTACGCTGTTGAGGCGGAAAAAACATGGCGTACCTGTTACTTGTACGGTGACAACAGTCAGATGGAAGTTGTCACTGCAAATGAGCGGATGGGTACGAATAGGTATTTGACTAATAACTTGATAGTAAAATAAACGATTATGATATGTAAATTTTGTGGACTGAACAATGCCGATGATGCTACATTTTGTAGCCGGTGCGGCTCACCTTTAAAAGAGAACCGTAAAGCGGCTGCTGCGGTATCATCTGCAGCTCCTGTCGTGGATGACGACAAAAAAACAATGCGAATGGAAACCCGTCCGGAGGAACCCAAGGGTGGCGGTGTGACTGTGCACGACTGCGGCTATCCCATTCTTCCGGGAATGCAGGTATGTCCGAAATGCCATCGTCCGATAGGGAACAGTACACCTCCTCAAATGCAAGATGGAGGGGGAAAGAAGACTGTTGTTATCAGCAATCCGAATCTCCAGCAACAACCGGTTGGCCCTAAGGTCACCCAACCATACGTGGCACCTGACAGAGATGCGACAGTTCCCAAAAAGACGGAACGTTATGTTGCACCCGATCAGAATATCTCTGCCGCCAAGAAGACAGAGCGTTTTGTGCCCGCCACGAATCAAGAAGAAGCTGTTAACAAGAAAACGGTCAATATCCACCAGATGCAGAATCCAAGGGCAAAGATGACCGAGCCTGAACTGCCTCCACATTGCTCCCTTCAGCCTGTACCGCACGAAAATGAGCCCGCAGCGAGAATGGTGAAACAGGAGTATTCCTCTGCTGAAGTTGTCCTGAACCGCCAGAACACTGAGCCTGACAATTTCACTATCACCTCGCAGCAGCAGGCATTGCTCACTTTTGAGGACGGCAAATGGTACATTGAGGACCGCAGCGCCTTCAAGAGCACCTATATCCGGGTGACCCGCCGGACAGAGCTTCATGACGGTGATATTGTGTCTATGGGTGATCGTGATTTCGAATTTTCAACTAAATAATTTTTTTTGGTATGGCTGAAAACTACTTTGCTGAAAAATGCGATTTCAAGGCTGGTGAATACGTCAACGGACGCTACCGCGTGGAGAAGACGTTGGGAGAGGGAAGCTTTGGGATGGTGTTCAAAGTGTTGGATGCCCGTAATCAGCCATACGCGCTGAAGATTTTGCCATTATGGAAACGCACCGGCGAGGAAAGGGCCGAATTGGTCCAGCGTTTCAAGATGGAATTTGAGACTGGCCGCATTGACAGCCCCTATTTGGTCCATTCTATCGAGTACGATATTGTGATGGGTAATCCATATATTGTGATGGAATTCTGTCAAAAAGGTAACCTATATAACCTTGTGGAGAATGTCTCACCTAATTATGAACGTATTGCCTGCCAAATCTTATACGGTTTGCAGGCTTTGCACCGCAGTGGCAAGGTCCACCGCGATCTCAAGCCTGAAAATATTCTGGTGAAGAGCGACGGCAAGGTGGCCCTGTCTGATTTCGGCACTACCGGTGCCATCGCCGATATCCCGTTTTGGAAAAAACTTTTCAATAAAGTGGATATCTTCGGCACGTTTGCCTACATGGCACCCGAGCAGACACGTCCTAAAAAGGCAAAAGCCACGGTGCTTCCCACTACTGACATCTTTTCATTTGGCGTGGTTCTGTATGAAATACTTTTCCACGAATTGCCTTATGGAAGGTTGGAGAGTGAGGCGGACTTGGAGCCATATATCGACAAGGCGGTGAGCGGGCGCTGGAATCGTGACAAGTTGCGCATGAAACCACATCTGAGCCATTGGGAGACTGTTCTGAACGGGTGTCTTGAACCCAATTATGAGAAACGCTATCAAAGTGTGGATGAAGTGCTGGCGCATATTCCTAACCAACAGGAGCAACCGCGTGTGATGACACCGGTACTGGATTTCAGTACCAACATCAGCAAGGGTTTGGTGCTGAAAGTGATGCAGGGCGAGGAACATGGCAAGCGTTATAATCTCAACGATTTCTTGCAAGATGACATTTATTTGGTAACAGGCGGCCGCTACAGCAAATATATCAGCAACAACATTAGTATAAAGGACTTTAATACAAGCTACATTTCTCGCAGGCACTTCACGCTGGAGTTCAACCCTGTGCAGAATAGCTGGTACTTGCGCGATGGCCAGTTCTATGACGGAAAGTGGGAGAACTCGCTCAACGGCACGTATGTCAATTCGAGGGAACTTCATGGACTTGAAGGTGTGGAGCTGAAAGCTGGCGACATTATCTCTATCGGTGAGGTGAAACTACGTGTGGAGGGCATTTGATAAAAATGAACAATTCATTTCTCAATATTAACAACTTAACTTTTCCATTATGGCAAATCAAACTACTCAATTCAAAAGAACGGTTTCCGGAACCATCAATTCCGGCATGCGCTCCGTATTCGGCGGAGACGGCAGACGCTATTTTATCATTGAACACAAGGATGACTCGGCAACACACCGCCGTGGTGAGCAGCAGAAGCTCATTATTGATGAGGTGTTCATCGGGCGCGACAAGAAGTGCCAGGTGCTCATTGACGAGCAGTTCGGCACGGTGAGCCGTGAGCACGCCGTCATTGTCCGCGAAGGCGACCAATGGAAACTTATCCATCGCAGCAGCACTAATGACACGTTCGTGAACGGTCAGCGTGTGATGGGTGAGCAGATGCTGCAAAACGGAGATGAAATCCAACTCTCCTACAACGGCCCGCGCCTCGGCTTCATCGTCCCGCAAGGCGAACAGTCTTTTGTGAAGTCCATCGGCATGACCGCCCGTCTCAATCTCTTCCGCCAGCAGGCTCTGAGACCCTACAAGACCGCCTTGGTTACCATATGCATCATCTTCTGTCTTGCCATTGCAGGACTCGTCGCAGGCTTGCTAATGGCCAACAAGGAGACGAGATTAGCCAAAGGGGAAGCTGCTGCCGCAATTGAACAATCAAAGAATGCAGTTGAACAGACAAAGGCTGCACAAGAAGAAATTTCTGGCCTTCGCAAGATTATCGATGGCTTTAGAAAAAGTGGTAGTCGTACTTCAAGCAGTAATATTGTTCCGGCAACACCCAGCAGACCGGCGGATGTTCCATTGTCTGGCAATCTTACATCTTTCGAACCCTATGTGTATTTCGTGAAGATGACAAAGTTCACCATCTCTGCACCCAAGAGCTCTGATGCCTACGATATCATCGGCGACGATCCGTGGGAGTACTATTTTGTGGGTGACGAGACCCCGTTAGCCACTGGTTTTATCACCAGCGACGGCTATTTCATCACCGCCCGTCACGTGGTGGAACCTTGGGCTTACTGGGCCAACATTGACGAAGGAAACACCTTCACCGTGGCCAACGTCTTGTCACAGCTGGGCGCCATCATCGATGCCACCATCGTGGCTGAAAGCAAAACTGGTGACCAACGCGTCTTCCACTACACCGACTTCAATGTGAGCCGTAAGAATGACAAGAAGGTTGAACTTGGCGACGGCCTTTCCATTTATCTTGCCAATGGCAGCGACTATGCTTATCGCAAGGTTAATGTACACAGCAACATTGTGGCCGATGCCCAGTTGTCGAAGAACCTTCCTGCCGGTGCCCGTCTGGAAGTGTTAGGATTCCCATACGGAAGAGGCGGCGACAAGAACGACATCCGTCCGCAATACACATATGCCACCACCTCCAACACGGGTCTGCTTCACGGTGTGATTCCAGTGACCGGTGCCAACTATGAAAACGGCAATAGCGGTGGCCCTGTGTTCTACAAGCAAAATGGCAAGTACTATCTGGTGGGTCTCGTTTCCACCCGTCATGGTAATAATTCCGGCAGTATCGTTCCGATTTCCGCTATCACCCACTAAAATTTCAAACGATTATGAAAAAAATTAGCTTAATATTCCTGCTTATTGCCGCTGTTGTGCTTGGCAATGCGCAGAATAATATTCCCAGTTTGCATGGGAACAAGAAAGGAACCAATAAAGAGCAGGCGGAAAAGACAAACGCCGGCGAAGAGTCTGCCGTGACACCTGAGAACAAGGAGATACCTTCCCTCAATCCTCAGGCACCGAGTTCCTCCAGAGTCTCTTCTGATGCGAATGCCATTATTGAACGCGCCGTGGAAAACGCTTTCCTTGTGGTGAAATCGGACTATAACGTGCGTGACAATGAGAGTGGCAGCAATGTCTCTGGCAATGACTTTTTCGGTACCGTATATAGTGTTGTTCCACTCCTGGCTTATGGCTACGGAGTGGACAACCGATTCCTGAAACCTTGGAAGTCGGATCCGAAATTCGATGCCAACAAATACGGCGAAGATATGGTTTCGGTGGATAATGTCCAATACAAAATGTTGAAAGACAAAGAATTTCGTCCGTTTGACATGAACAAGACCGTTAGCGAGATGCTCGCTTCAGGTTTTTACAACGTTTTGGACACCACTTTCCATAATCTTGGTCTGGGTGTTGAGACAGGTGATGGCATGAAGTCTGGCTATATGGTTTGGTTCTCTTTGGATGATATGGGAGAGACGCATTGTACGATTATTCCCACAACAATCACGTTCAATGAGAACACCATCTTCAATTTGCGCCAGCCCGCTAATCCTGCCAGCGTTATCGGTGGTGCTTTCCTGAACATGAATGTGGATGAGCCCGGCTGTATCCGCTTCAACCTGATGGGCATGGCGCGTATGGATCCTTACGGCTCCCGCAAGTGGGAGTTGGTGAAGATGCTGTCACAGCCAACAGCGTCAGGAAAGTCTGCTTCTGACAAGAAAAATCAGGGTCAGGATGACGATTCCATAATTCCTGAAAAGGATAACAATAAAGGCAAAAAGAAAGGAAAAAACAAATAGTAACACTGAAGAATGAGTGAGGAAACAATACTGAGTATTGCTGTACAATGCGACAGGGCTGCCCGCGACGGCGCAAATGAGGACAATTGTCTCGTGGTGTCTGAAGTGGGTGTTGCCAACCCCTCCGTGAATCATTTTGGGGATGTGACCGTAAGGGACTTCTCCAAAATGATTCCCCTGCAGGGGAAGGGATGTCTGTTAGTGGTGGCTGACGGTATGGGCGGAATGAACGCCGGGGAGGTTGCCTCCCAGATTGCCGTGACCACGCTTCAGGATCAATTCAGCGAAGAGGGCATGAAGCATCTGGATATGTCTTCTGATGCCGCCATCAAGAAGTTTATTCGTAAGGCTATTGTCGCCGCAGACATTGCCATTAAGAAGGAGGCTGCCAGAGATAGCGAGAAGGAGGGGATGGGTACCACAGTGGCTCTGCTTTGGCTGCTGGAGAACAATACCGCCTACTATGCATGGTGTGGTGACAGCCGGATTTATTACTACTCACCTGACCATTTTCTTAAAATGTTGTCCCGTGACCACTCCTATGTGATGGAGGTGCTTCAACTCAGCGAAGAAGAGGCTTTCGAGCATCCCAACAACAATATAATCACTCGGAGTCTCGGTAACCCTTCCGAGAAAGCCAATCCTGATGTGGAGGGTCCGATTAACATTTACAAAGACGACATTTTCCTGCTTTGCAGCGATGGCTTATGCGGGGTGCTGCGCACTGATGAAATCCAGAATGTCATCGAAACTATTCCGGACGCAAACCATCTGCCAGAGGCCATTGAGCAGTTATGGACAGATGCCGCCGCCGCTCACTGGCACGACAATGTGACCACGCTGCTTTGCCAGGTGGCTTCAGGTCCCGAACGGCCGGTGAAGCAGAGCAATCCCTTGAGCATAACTCAAAAGAATAATGTTGCAGCTGTGTCAAGCGAGAAAAGCGACCCGTCCCGCCGCCAAAATAATCGCTTGAAAGACACGCTCATCGCACTTCTGGCTGTGGTGGTAGTGTTTGTAGGTGGCTATGCCTGCTTCAGATACTTTGATTCACCCAAGAAAGTGGAAAATGGAGATGCAGTTTCCCAAACCCCGGGGAACACCCATGTGGACACACAGGCAGAATCCTCCAACAGCACTTCTGACAATGAAGATGTCAGTCTGACAGAAGTCGAATATCAGCATCAGAACAAGACGGTCACGACCGTGCCGTCTGCGGCTTCCAAGCCCGTAACGAGAGACAAGGACTCACAATCGGGGAATGCAGGCAGAGCTGACGCTTCGTCTGCCGCAGGAACAACTGCGAATGGTGATGTGCCGAGTCTCAGGTCAGGCAAATCCACGAATGCTCCGGGCACCCCATCAAATACAGGAGGCAACGATTTGCTCCGTACCGGGGGTAAGAACCTGGACAATAACGAGCTGCAGACGAATAATAGTTCTGATGTAAAGAACCAAAATCAATAAAAGATAGCTAAACCACAACACGAACTGTTTTTCATTATGGCACACTTACAAGAAGGATTCCTGTTTCACGAACGCTATCTTCTGAAAAAAAAGATTGGCGAAGGCGGATATGCCGAGGTGTGGCTGGTGGAGGATACCACGGCCAAGCATCTCATGGCACTTAAGATTTTCCTTCCTTCGGAGACGTTGGACGATACGGCAAAGGAACTTTTTCGCAAAGAGTTCTCGCTGGTGTTTGACCTCAACCATACAAACCTGCTGAAATACAGTTATTACGATATTTGTGTAGGCTATCCTTTTTTGGTGATGCCCTATTATAGCGCTGGTTCAGCGGAGAATTTAATCGGACGATGCGACGAACCGACAGCCTGGCAGTATCTTCGCGATGTGGCAGCGGGACTCACTTGTCTGCACAAACATCGCCCTGCCATTATTCACCAGGATATTAAACCCGCTAATGTGTTGGTGGATGACGAGGGTAACTTCATTATCACCGACTTCGGTATTAGCGCAAGCGTGTACAGCCTCTTCAAAAACAAGCGTTTTGTACAGGGGACTCGTGCCTATATGCCACCTGAAAAATTCCAGGAAGAACCTCTTGTGTCGGTGGAAAACGACATCTGGTCATTGGGAGCGTCTCTGTACGAAATGCTTACAGGCCAGTTGCCTTTCGGAGGGAAAGGGGGCCAAAGCCAGTTGGATGGCGTGGGCATCCCAATATTGCCGAGCTCTTTCTCCGATGATTTGAAAGGAATCATCCGGCAATGCCTCTCCCAAAATCCTAATGAACGCCCTACTGCCAAAGAACTGAAACAGTACGCCGAACGGCATCTCTCCCAAAAGGCGACTACGGACTGGGATTTAAATCCTTTCAATGGTCCGGACACGAACAACACATCATCCGGAAGAGGCTTTTCTAATGACTACACCTCTTCTGGCAGTTACTCAAAAGATTATATGTCGGGGGTTTATTCTTCGTCAAATAGCCATCAGTATTCGGATGATGATATATACTATGGACACTCCTCTTTGAAAAAGAAGAAGAATCCGATGCCTTGGTTTATTGCTGCCGCCTGTGTTGTAGGCATCGCAATTTTCGTTGCCATTTTTTCCATTTTCTATGTCAAGGACGATAATGGTAATAAAGGTGAGGAGAACAAGCCTGTTGTTGAGGAGGTGACCACGCATGAAAATGTGGAGGAGAACCAGCCTGTTGCGGAGAATGGGACCAAGCATGAAAAGAAAGAGGAGAACCAGCCTATTGCTGAGAATGGGACCCCGCCTGCAAAGGATAAAAATCAAGGCCTCAAAAAAAAGAATATCAATACAAAAGGCCATACCATCCAACCAACACAAGATGGTGATGATCCGGACGGCAGTTCAGATTTGAATCCGGAATTCGGATACCAGCATAGTAAAAAATATACTTCAACAAACGGTAATTAAGCGTTGGCTCTGGTGAGGAAGACCAACTTTGTTAAAGTCAGAATCTAATTTTCAACTAATATGTCAAGATTACAACAAGGCTACCTTTTTGACAGTCGATATAAACTTTTGAAGAAACTTGGAGAAGGAGGGTTCTCCGAGGTTTGGCTTGTAGAGGACACTTCCGCGCAGCTGACGCTGGTGTTAAAGGTGTTTTTGCCGACGGCGCAATTGGACGAGTCGGGTATAGAGATGTTCCGTCAGGAGTTTGCCTTAGTCTATAATTTGAATCACCCCAATCTGTTAAAATACACGTATTTCGGTGTTTGTGTGGGTCACCCGTATTTGGTGATGCCGTACTATAATTCCGGATCGGCGGAGGACTTGCTTGGAAATTGCAGCGAGCGCAAAGCTTGGCAGTTTCTGCATGACGTCTCCTCCGGTTTGGCCTGCATGCATGAGCACCAGCCGCCGATTATTCACCAGGACATCAAGCCCGCCAATGTGCTGTTAGACGGCAACAGCTACATCATCACCGATTTCGGTATCAGCTCTAATGTGAAGCACATGTTAGGCGAATCGGCTGAGGGTAAATCCACGGTTCAGGGTACTAGACCGTATATGCCGCCCGAGAAGTTCCAGCGGAATCAGATGCCCTTGGTGGCCAGTGACATTTGGGCGTTGGGCGCATCGCTTTACGAGATGCTCACCGGACGGTTGCCGTTCGGGGGCAAGGGCGGCGAAGCCCAACTTGCAGGAGAGGAAGTCCCGCCGCTGCCAGCCAACTACTCAGATGATTTGAAAGAGGTTATCATGCAGTGCCTGGCTCCTGTGCCGGGCAACCGGCCTTTTGCCACTGATCTGGAGCGGTTTGCCGCTGAACACCTGGCTCAGATTTCGTACACACCAAGCTCCATACACACATCAAATGGCCCGTACAATAGCTCGTCCATTCATATAAGTGGTCAGTATCCGGCCAATTCGTCGTCACATGCACAATCCCCGAAGTCCAAGAAGCTGCCGGTTAAGGGAATAATCATAGGTGCGTGCGTCGCTGTCGTTGTCCTGCTTGTTGTATTGTTCAGTGTACGGGGCAAAAAATCCCACCAGGCATACGATGAGGCCATGGGATTTTACCAACGTGGCGTGCAAACCTATCAGCAAGGTATGGACAATACGCAAGGACAACTCGAAAGGTTCAAACACGCGCTTGTCTTGTTCGATAGTGCCCAAGCCTGTCAGAATACTGAATTTCAGGAAGTTTACACGGACAGCATAAATATTATACGTGGAAATATACATGACTATTGCCTTGCCGAGGCCAAGGAGAACTTGCCCGGGGCATTTTTGGAAAACGGTTTGCGAGAGAATGTGCTGAACTATTTGAAATTAGCAAAACTCATCAACGACGATAGTGAGGTGAACACCCTTATCGATTCCATACAGTACATTTATATTCCCGAAGATTAAAGAACTATACGAATATGAAGAGAATTGTTGTTTTTTTACTATTGGCGTTATGTATGCCTCTTTGCACAGTATATGCCCAAGATTGTGCCGACCGCATCCAGTCGGCAGGTAAAATGTATGACAAGTACAGAAAAACCAAGGATGTGAAGCAACTTGAAGCAGCTCGCAAAGTGTTGACGAACATTATCAATACACCGAGTAATCCGGAGAATTGTCGCAAAGCGGCGGCTAATATGCTGAAGTCCTTCAATACCCCATCATCTGCTAGCAACACGAACAGCTCCAAAGGTAATTCGCATTATGTGGTGCATCGTCAACAGGAGTCTGATTTTATCATTGGCTCAGAATTGATTTTTGATGCTGAGGGTGGCGTTTGTTCTGACGTGAGGATTACTTGCAGCGACTGGTTTTCATCAGTCCCCGTTAAGGATACGAGCTGGTTGTCGGTTTCAGAGGGCGGCAGTTACTTGGTTGTGCGTTGTGCCCCCAACCCTTCACGAGAGAAAAGGGATTGCAGCATTGGCATTATTTGCGACAACGGGACCCGCATGGGAAAGGTTACTGTCCAGCAGAAGCCGGGAGGAACGGCATCCAAATCTGCAATACAGAACCTTGAAACCAGCGTGAAGATTACTTTTGAACCTGGAAAGTCAGCACCCAGTTTTGAAAACGTAGGAAATATCATTAAAGTCTTGGGAGAAAATAAGGATTATGGCTTGCTGATTGAGATAACTTGGTGTAAGAAATCATGGTTTAAAAACCTCTTTGCTTCTTTCTTGATTAAAAGTAGGCTGAAAAAGATAACCGATTATTTTGTCGCTTCGGGTGTGGACAAAAGCAGGATTCAGAAGAAGATTACGTTCATCGATGGGGATACAAGCAGCATGGAATGCGATTGTGCTTATGCGAAAATAGTGGAAAAGGCGGCAGAAACAAAAAAATAATCTGAAGAAAAGGGATTTACACTCCGAATAGCTTGTCCTCAAAATTAATCAGATACACGTTCTGTGTGCTGCGTGTTACAGCCGTGTAGAGCCAGCGCAGATACTCCTTGTCCAGGTTCTCTTCCGTCAGATAGCCTTGGTCAATAAGCACATGTTTCCACTGGCCGCCCTGTGTTTTGTGGCAGGTGAGCGAGTAGGCGAACTTCACCTGCACGGCATTGAGGAATGGGCTGTTCTTGATTCTCAAAAATCGGGCCCGCTTGTTGGCGATGTCTTCAAAATCCTCTGCAATTGCCTGATACAGACGCTGGTTGTCCTCGTAGGTCAGCGACGGACCTTCCACCTCCAGACTCTCCAGGATGATTTTGATGTCGATGTCCGGATAGTTCGGGTAGTCGCATAGCCGTACCGTCACATCAGCGAAATTGAAACCGTAAATTTCCTGTTGTTTGTGAATGGCCATTACTTCCATGATGTCGCCGTTGGCGATGAATCCCACTTCGGAGGTTTCGTCCAGCCAGAAATAGTTGTTTTTCACGGCCATCAGATAATCACCCGTGGTGATGCGGTTCTCGCGGAAGAGGATGCGGCTTCGGATTTCGTTGTTGAAGAGCCAGGCACGCTTGTTGGAGCGGGTGATAGCTACAATCTCGTCACAGTCGTTTTGGTTGTACAAGTTGTTGAGCAGGTCCTCGAGCTCGCCGCCGGGCACCCGCGTGAAGTCGTTGAAGGGTTTCCTGCTGAAGAACGGGAAGCTGATTTCATCGCGGCTCAGCTTGTCGCGCAGGAGGGTGGCGTTGTACAGAATGCCGGAGTCCAGCGTCTGGCGCACCACATCGGTTAGACGGCTGCCCCTGATGTTCAAACAGTATGCATGTTGCAGGTATTCGGCGCTCAGTGCGGGACTCTCGGTGGCGTGCACCGGAGGCAGCTGCGCGCTGTCTCCGATGAACAGCATCCGGTTGTGCGGGGCCGAAAAGACATACTCCATCAGGTCGTCCAGCAGACTGCTCATGCCCGGAAATTCACCCGGCGCGGATTCTGAGGAAATCATGGAGGCCTCATCCACAATGAAAAGCGTGTGGCTGTACTTGTTCTCCTTGCGGAAAAACTGCCGTATGCCGTTGCGCACGCCCAGCCGGTAAATCCACTTGTGGATGGTATATGCCTTGCGACCTGCATATTGTGAGATGACCTTTGCGGCACGCCCGGTAGGCGCCAGAATAACCGTGTTCACCCCCACGTCCTCCAATGTCCGGATCAACGCACTCACCAGACTGGTCTTACCTGTGCCCGCGTACCCCTGCAGGATGAAAAGGAAGTTCTCACCCTTCTCGAAGATGAACGATGACAACGTCTGCATCACTTCGCGCTGGCTATCCGTCGGTTCGAATCCGAAATGCGTTTGGAGTCTCTTGTGGAATTGGGGTTGGGTCATGAGGGGATTTGGGCTTTTGGGCTTTTGGGCTTGGTCTTAAGGGGTTTAACTATGAATTTTGAATTTTGGATTTCAAAGGGGTTGCGCTTCTTTGAATCCGCAAACATATTGTTTCCCGTTTCTGTCGTGTAGCACTAATCTCCCATACTCGTCAAGGTCGGTAATGCGGGCCTCTGTCCGTATGCCTTGGATATTGTAGTCGTGATACTCATTGTATAGATATAGATTGCTGATATATCTTGCTTTAAGTTGGTCTGCGTGGGCTAGACCGCAGATGGGGAACTGGTCGTGCAATATTTGCCAGTACTCTTCCAATAGGGTGTGGGGATCCGACTCGTTGCCAGTCTCCAATAGCAGAGAAGTGGGGTGGGGGATATCGTCGGGGAAGTGGTCCTGGTTGATGTTGATGCCGATACCGGCGATGGTGTGCCGGAGGTGGTCGCCTGTGACCGCATGTTCGATGAGGATGCCGGCAATCTTTTTGCCTTCAACATACATGTCGTTGGGCCACTTGATGAGCGTGTTAGGGAGTCTTTTCCGTAAAAACACCAGTGTGCTTAGGGCGAAATATTGATTGAAGATGAACTGTCTGGAGGCGGGCAGGTCCGGTTCAAAATAGAAGCTGGCCAGGATGTTACGTCCCCTGTCGCTGAACCATGTGTTGGAGCCCATCCCCCGGCCTGCCGTCTGATGGTCGGTGCATAGTGCAAAAAATGGAGGAATGGCGCTGCCGGATGCATGGCCATTCATTACCATTTCAGATAATAACTTGTTGGTGGATTGAACGTTATCAATAAATTGAATCAACATGTTTTTCATACTGCAAAAATAAGTATCTTTGCACACAAATTTTATAAAATAATGAAGAAAATTCGAATCTTATGCCTTGCTGTGCTTGGCTTGGCTCTTTTTAGCGCTTGTCACGATAATACGGGCACGTATGCCGACAACTTATACACCAACGGTCAGAAGGCGAACGCCATTAAAACATGTCTGGAGTCCTCTTTGGATACGGCTGTAACCTATCTCTGCAAGGCAGACGGTTTCTCTGCCTATAAAGATGGCATTTACAAGATAGATTTCGCTTCTAACCAGGCTATGATTGACACGCTGGCTGCACATGGCCATGGAAACCTCACCGATTCCCTGGTTGTTTTCACCAACGGTATGGCAGAGAGCTGTTATTCCGTTGCGAAAACGGCATTCTCAGACGCCATTACCAATCTTGTGGTGTATGATTATGATGAGCTGATTAAGGGCGAATCACCGGCTATCACCAATTATTTTGCCAAGATGCAGAAAAGCACCGTGTGTGAGGCTATGAGGTCCCAAGTCGCTATCCGTATGGGAATCTTCAAAGTGAACGACGTCTGGGATGAGATGGTGGGAACATACTATACGATTACGGGCAAACCTGTTTCCTTTGATGTTCAGAGTTATATTCTGGACAAAATGGTAGATGGAATTTTGGAGGAGATGCGCTGCGAAGAGTATCTGATTAGAACAGACAGCACTCATAGAGTGGAAGACAACCGGCTTTTAGGAGAATAGAGTGAAATTATTATTTTAAAGACTATCTATATGAGAACAGACAAATTGTTTAAAGGCAAAACTTTAGCCATTCTTTCTGGCGGTGGCGACACCCCGGCTATCAATTCTAGCATCGAATGTGTGCGCAATAGGGCGTCCATGCTCGGTTTTAAGGTTTACGGTATCCTCCGCGGCTGGAAAGGTCTGCTTGGAGATGGCGATGTGGTCGATTTGACCAATATCTCCTACAATGGTATTTATGGTGGTACGGCATTGCTCTCCTCCAGAACCAATCCTTTCCCCAGCAAGAAGAATCCTGAGGATCGCTCCCAGCAGATTCTTCGCAACATTGAGCGATACAAAATCGATGTGCTCGTGACCATCGGCGGAGACGACACCAATGGCGCAGCCCGCAAGATGTATGAGAAATTCGGCATCCCTGTGATCGGATTCCCAAAGACCATTGACAATGACTTGCGCACCCATACCTGGCACCATTATCAGGGACAGCAGCACGAGACCGTCTTGTGCCCCGGTTTCGCATCCGGTGCCATGGCAATAAAGAAGCTGACCAGCAAACTTCATACCACCAACGAGTCTCACCAGCGCATCATGGTGCTGGAGGTGATGGGCCGTGATGCCGGCTGGCTTACCGGCTCTGCCATCTTCGGCGGCGCTCAGATGGCCCTTGTTCCTGAGGTTGAGATGACCAAGGAACGCAAGGAGTTCTTCTTTGAGTCTGTGAAGGAGAACTACATGCGCTCCCCGAAACACAGCTTGATTATCGCAGTGTCTGAAGGCGTTCGCTGGTGGGATGATGAGAAACAGGAACTGGGTATGGTTTACGCCTCCTCTGATCTGGACGAGTATGGACACCCGCGCTTTGGTGGCGTGAGCGGCGTCATCGCTTCCGAAATCAACAAGAGACTCGGTGTTGAGGCTCGTGGACAGATTTCCGGTTACATTCCGCGTTCTGGCAAGTGCTATGAGTACGATCGCCGCCTTACCTCTACCCTGGCTGACAAGGTGGTGGATCTCCTCCTCCGTGAGGATTACGGTAAGATGGCTGTGATGCGCGACATCGTGCCCTACGAAGAACTTGAGGAGTTCCATGCCTCTGAAATTGAAATGGGCAACGTGGGCAACTTCCCCCTCCCAGCCGCATACTACGATTCCAACAAGTTCATGTTCACCGACCAGTATGTGGACTTCCTGACGAACATCATCGGTGCCCCGTACCGTATGGAATTCACGCAGCAATTCCCGATTGTCATTCCTGAATAATTGAGGAACCGGTGCAGGGTACAAGGTTCAAGGTACATGGTTTATAGTCAATGTTTATAGTCAAACATGTCAGAGTTTATCATAGAAGGCGGTCATAAGTTGCACGGGGAGATTATTCCCCAAGGGGCTAAGAACGAAGCCCTCCAGGTGCTGTCTGCTGTGCTGCTCACCTCGGAGCCGGTTACCATATCTAACCTGCCGGACATCCGTGATACGCGGCGCTATAAGGACATTCTCTCATTGATGGGAGTGAAGATTACCGAGATCAGCAAGGACACGTTTACTTTTCAGGCTGATGACGTGAATCTTGAGATGTTGACGACTCCGGAGTTTGGCAAGTTGTCGGCTTCCATTCGGGCTTCCATTATGGTGCTCGGACCGCTTTTGGCGCGATTTGGCAAGGCTTACGCTGGTCGCCCCGGAGGTGATCAGATCGGCCGTCGTCCGCTTACCACCCACTTTGAAGGTTTTGAGAATCTCGGCGCAAACATCCATCTTTCGGATGATGGCAACTTCTTCCAGCTTGAGGCCGAACATCTGAAAGGCACTTACATGCTGCTCAGCGAGGCCTCCGTGACGGGCACGGCCAACATTGTGATGGCTGCCGTGCTGGCGGAGGGCAAGACCACCATCTTCAATGCAGCGTGCGAACCCTATCTCTATCAGCTGTGTACTATGCTGAACAATATGGGCGCCCGCATCTCCGGAATCGGATCAAACCTGCTTACCATAGAAGGTGTGGAGAAACTGCACGGCTGCGAACACCGCATTTTACCCGACATGATTGAGATCGGCAGCTTTATCGGCATGGCCGCCCTGAATCAGTCTTCGATTACAATCAAAGATTGTTCATGCCAGCATCTGGGCATCATTCCCTATACCTTCAAGAAACTCGGCATCGACTTTGAGCTGCAGGGCGATGATATTGTGGTCCACGAGCAGGATTTCTACGAAGTGGAGACCAACATGGACGGCTCCATCCTCACCATTGCGGATGCCCCGTGGCCCGGCTTCACTCCCGACTTGATCAGCATCGCACTTGTGACCGCCATCCAAGCCCGTGGCAGCGTGCTTATCCATCAGAAGATGTTCGAGAGCCGCCTCTTCTTTGTTGATAACCTGCAGTCGATGGGCGCGCAGATTACCCTTTGCGATCCCCACCGGGCAATTGTTATCGGACTTGAACGCCGTAAACCTCTACGTGCCACGACGATGTACTCTCCGGATATTCGTGCGGGTGTATCCCTGCTTATCGCTGCGTTGTCCGCCAAGGGTACCAGCGTTATCCAGAACGTCGAGCAAATCGACCGCGGTTACCAATATATCGTGGAACGCCTTAACGACTTGGGCGCTGCCATCGAACGCCGCAAATAACCCTTCACCGCATTCACCCCTTTTACCTCATTCACCCCATTCACCCCATTCACCCCCTTTACCCCCTTTACACCCTTCACCCCTTTTACCGTTTACCCCTCATGAACATCACCGGCATCATAACCACCCTCAACGAAGAGCGCAACATCACCGAGTGCGTGCAGTCGCTGTTGCGCGTGTGCGATGAGGTCATTGTGACCGACTCATACAGCAAGGACCGGACCGTGGAGGTGGCGCGTGCCGCCGGAGCGAAGGTCTATCTGCACGAATACATAGGTGACGGGCTGCAAAAGAACCTGGCACTGCCATATGCCAAGAACAATTGGGTGATCAGCATAGATGCAGACGAGAGATTGTCGGATGAGTTGGTGGAAATGTTGCAACGGACAGACTTGGAGCATACTCAGTACGACGGTTTCGCAGTGCGCCGTCGCAACTACATCGGCCAGCGGTGGGTGAAGTGCTGTCGCTGGTATCCCGACTACCTGGTGAGAGTGTTCCGCAAAGATCGCTTGCAGTTTGCGCAGCTGAAGCAGCACGCTTATGTGCCCACTCATAACACAAAACGCCTGGATGCAGACCTGATACACTATCGTTATCATAACTATGACGAACTCTTTGCCAAACCGGAACGGAACTACAGTACCCGTGGCGCTAAAATTCTCTTCCTGAACGGAAAAAAATCGGGCCCGCTCTCCCCGTTTCTCCATGGGTTCACTGCCTTTTTCGTCAACTATTTTCTGCGTGGCGGCCTCTTCGGCGGACTTGACGGATATGTGCTCTCCAAAGCTATCGCGCATAACAGTTTTCTCAAATATGCGAAGCTGCGCGAGTATTGGAAAGATCCCTCC
The DNA here is from genome assembly GCA_905233745.1 of uncultured Bacteroidales bacterium. Classification (GTDB taxonomy): domain Bacteria; phylum Bacteroidota; class Bacteroidia; order Bacteroidales; family WCHB1-69; genus F23-D06. The sequence continues at coordinate 33,061 of CAJODA010000004.1, read as the reverse complement.
GTCCGCGACCGCGAAGATTGGACCAGTGTTTGGTGATGAACGATATTGGATTGACAATTGTATTAAATCTTTAAAAATCCCAATAATATGAAAAAATCGATTTTTTCCCTCTTTTTAGTGGCTTTAGTGGCATGTGCCATGGCACAAACCACAGTGCCGAACGGTGGGTTTGAAAACTGGACCAATGGCCGGCCGGATAACTGGACCACCAGTATCAGTGGTAATGTGATAGCCACTCTCCCGTATATTGGAGAATTTCCCTATCCTGTGAGTGCGAACTTCGGTTCACAAACCTCTGATGCGCATAGCGGGAACTATGCCCTCAAACTGATGGCTTCCACCATCGGTGTGCCTTCTACCTCTTACAGCTTGAAGATTCCCGGTATCGCCCAGTTGGGTAGCGCCGGAGAGTTCAATATCCCGATGAGTGTCATTACGGATTTGATTAGTGGCGGTTTGGATAGCTTGAATATGGATAATATTGAGTCTCTGGCCACTTTCTTGAATTCTTTGGCTTCCGGTATGCCCTGTGAGAGCACTCCCGAAAACCTGAAATTATGGGTGAAGTATCTGCCTCAGAATATGGATACCATGCGCGTTATTGCCTATACCAAGCAGAATGGCACCCCTGTGTCTTATGCGCAAATTGAGGTCTCTGAAACTTTACCTGAGTACACACAGCTGGTTTGCTCCTTTGACAGTCCGTTTGCTCCGTGCGATTCCATCTGCATTATCATCGCTTCCGGTGGATTTACCACCAGCGACTCTACAGAACTCTATGTGGATGACGTGGAGCTCAACTATTACGTGGGTGTCGCGGAGCACGAAACTGTGAAAGTCAACATCTATCCCAACCCTGCAACAGACCGTTTCTGCATTGCCCCGGCCTCCGGTGAACGTTATCAGTATAAACTTTCAGATCTCACCGGTCGTACAATAGCGTTTAGAAAGAACGTCACAGGTGTGGAAGAGGTGAATGTCCACAGCTTGGTTCCCGGTGTTTACATGCTGTTTATTGAACAAGGGAACCAGACGCTGACCAAAAAAGTTGTGGTCCAGTAGGATGAGAATCTGGCTGGCGCCCCTGCACGGAATTACGAACTTTATGTTCCGCAACAGTCTGTATCGCCACTTTGGCGGTATGGACTGTTGTGTTACACCCTTTTTGCCCGTTCAGGAGGCTGCGAAACTGAATGTGCGCAATTGGCGTGACATCTGGCCGAAACACAATACGCAGGTGCCGGCCATACCGCAGTTGATGGGCAACAAACCGGATCATTTTGTGGATACCATGCGGGCGGTGCACAATCTGTACGGCTATGAAGCGTTCAACTGGAACATCGGCTGTCCGGTGGCCCAAGTGGTGCGCCGGCGGCGCGGGTGCGGCATTATGCCCGATCCAGACACCGTGGAAGCAGTGGTGCGCGCCGCCACCACACAGACACCCTTCAGATTTTCCGTGAAAATGCGACTGGGCCTCCTTGACCCCTCAGAGGGCCTGGCTATTCTGGAACGCCTGGAGAATTACCCCCTGGATTTTATTGTTATACACCCTCGATTGGGCGTGCAGATGTACGACGGTACCCCCGACTTAGAACAAATGGACGTGTTCTGTCGCCATACGACACACAGAATCGTTTACAGTGGTGACTTGTTTTCTGTGGAAGATTACCAGCGGCTAAGTGTCCGCTTCCCGACCGTGGATGACTGGATGCTGGGCCGAGGTGTCCTGCAAAACCCTTTCCTGGCCGAGGAACTCAAGGGAATGGACACGGGAGACAGTCGCCAGCGCTTCCTGAAATACTACCAGCTTTGGACTAGTGAGATGCTGGATGCAGTAAAAGAGAAAAGCACCTTGGCGAAACTTAAGGAATTGTGGCACTATTACGCATTCCACCTCCGCTTGCCATCAGATACGCTTCGACAACTGCTGCGCATCAATGATTTTGATGAATTTTATGACCAAACCCTTGCCCTGCTCAATAATAGTTGAGCTCTGAAACTGTTTAACTTCATAGCTAGTATTCAAAAATGTCAAAGTTTTTCAAATCCTTCCTAGTATTGCTGTTTGTCACGCTGGTGCCTTTTGCAAAGGGACAGCAGAGTGACGCGACATTGAAGTGTGTTGCACCCGACTATTTGAAATCCGGGGACAAGGTGGCACTCATCACTCCATCATATTACGTTTCCGAAGAATCAACCCGCAAGGCGGCGAATGTGCTGAAGAACTGGGGATTTAAGCCGGTTGTAGGCCCTAATGTGGGCAAGCGGTACAGGGACAAGTATGCTGGCACGCCGGAGGAAAGGCTCGCCGATCTTCGCTGGGCGCTCAACGACCCTGATATCAAGGCTGTCGTCTGTATGCGTGGGGGCTATGGGACTCTGCATTTGGCGGAGGAGCTTCCGCTGGAGGAGATGACTTCCAATCCCAAATGGATAGTGGGGTATAGCGACATTACCACGCTTCTTGGCATGGAAGTGTGTGCCGGTGTGATGGGCATCCATGGGGTCATGGGTTGCAATATTGGCGAACGGGGTGGAACGGACCTCTCATGCACGCTCGTGCGTGACCTGCTCAAGGGCCAGGTGCCGCGCTATGAGCTCCCGGCGCACGAACTTAACATTCCCGGACATGCTACCGGCACCCTTGTGGGTGGAAATTTGGCCTCCTTTGCACCACTGATGGGTATGCAGTCCGAGACAATCGGTGGCGCCGACCTTATCCTCTTCGTGGAAGAGGTGGAGGAGACGTTGCACAGCATAGACCGTCTTTTCAATGTATTGAAAATGAGCGGAGCGCTGTCCCATTGCAAGGGTGTCATCTTGGGTGATTTCTCCGACTGCGACATAGACTTGGGCTACGATAGTGAAGTGGAGATGTTGCGGGAACTTTTGGCCCCGTACAACATCCCGGTGATGTGCGGATTTCCGGCGGGACACGAGCGCAAGAACTTGCCGCTCGTTATAGGCGCCCCGGTGACGTTGGACGTGCGTGCGGATGGCGCTAGCCTAACGTTTGACATGCCTGGCAAACAGCGTGTTGTGCGAACGAAAGAGCTGCGTGAGCCAAAGAAAAACGCGCCGGAACTTGATGCTAGCCAGTTTGTGAAAATTGCTGAAGTGGTGCCGGATGCCATTCTGGAGATTCGTTACTACGGCACCTATAATTTTGTGGGAGAACGTATTGACGGCTATTTGCAGCCCGTTGCTTTGTTGACGAAACAGGCTGCCGACAGCTTGAAGGCCGTCAGCGATGATGTGATGCGCCTCGGCTACCGGTTGAAGATATACGATGCCTACCGTCCGCAGATGGCGGTGGATCATTTTATGCGTTGGGGGGCCGATGTGTCCGATACGCTTATGCGGCGCTATTTCTACCCCAATGTGGACAAAAGCCGGCTCTTTGAACTCGATTACATAGCAGAGAAGAGCGGGCACACGCGAGGCTCAACCGTTGACCTGACCCTCTTCGATATGAATACGGAAAAGGAACTGGATATGGGCGGCACTTTCGACTGGTTCGGCGAGGAAAGCCATCCCGACTTTGGCGGTCATCCCGAGAATGGGGAATATACGGTCAATGACAGGATTACGGAGGAGCAGTTCCGCAACCGTATGATTCTGCGTGAGGCTATGCTACGACACGGGTTCAAGCCCTACGATAGCGAATGGTGGCACTTCACCCTCAGGGACGAACCTTTCCCGGACACTTATTTCGAGTTCCCCGTGAAGTAGGATTTTACGCTGGTTGAGCACTAGACTGCGCGAAGGTCGTGCAGGCGAAACTTATCATTTAATACGTATTATAAATCACATTCGGATTCTTTTTCAATGAAACGAATCTTTTTAAAACTCGTACCCCACCCCAAAATTGACGAACCCTTTGATACCGGCACCCAGTTCGAAACTGCCGAACCAGTGTTTTGCGCCAGCCTTCAACCCGAAGGCGGTAAGTTGGAACGCGGAGAACACTCTGTTATGGTCAGTAGTTATCGGCCGGATAAGACAATCATCATCTCTGTATTCTCGTCCATGTTTAATATACAAACCCACGGAAAGCCCAGAGTAAAGGGTCAGATGCGGACGGTTAAGATAGGAGAACCGCAAAGAGGGCATTATCAGAATATGATGCTCTTTATACTGCCACGTAAGATTCTCTGGTTCCCCATAGCCTTTCTCTTTATATAAATTATAACCAGCGGTAAGGCCTAACCAAAACCATTTTGAGGCACGGTAATGATAGTCCATGGAGAACACGGGAGTGAATATTTGCTTTGTGGGTGAGATACCGTCTATCGGTTCTCCCAAAATAGAAGAACCAAACAATTCCCTCAGATAAGTAAAGCCTAAGGGATCACTCACCCCCAACCGAAACTCATGACGATAAAATGACTTGTCTGCATTCCAGTGAGGTTGCGCTTGCATGATGGCTCGCTGTTTGCTGAAACTGTGCAAATAGGCAATCTGGCCGTAGAGGTAGTGGTTACGTTGAGATACGTACGGGTAGTCATACATCGTAAGATAAGCTCCAGACAAAACCGTACCGCTTGAATAATCCGTCGTAGCAACATTTAACCCTACCAAGAAACGTAAATAGTCTTGATTCGGTAATTGAAAATAGAGTCCCACGTCCACCATAATATCTGCGTAAAACACACGTCTGTTGTAAGCAAAGTCATGATAATCTATTTGCTGAAAGTCATCTAAATAATTACTGGATTCATTACTCCCTTTCGAGCCATCATAACCGTAAAGAAATGTGCTCCACGGCATTCGCAGCTGAGTCCCAACATTTGCCGTTACCCACAATTTGTCTGCAACTGGATGGTGAAACTCAAACTTCAAAGGCATCGACACACCGTAGTAAGGGTAAAAAACACCGCTCTTGTCCTTCCCTATATAGCCAAAATCCAAGGCCGCCGACACGCCGAAATAATCTGCAAAATTGTAGGAGCATTCCAAACCCAAACGTCCGCCAAAGCGAAGAGAAGAGAATGTTTTGGCACCTGTATTCACACTTGTCATCTCCACTGGGTGAACCAGATTCGCCTCCAGCGTGTACCCGAAATGGATCCCATTGAATGGGCTGTCATGAAGCACTTTCTGCACCTTCGTCTGATGTGCCGCGGGCGAAGGGGAAGGCGTCTGCGCAGGCGCGAGGGCGTTCAAGCCCAGCAGCATGAGTCCCGCCAAACCGTATTTTTTGATGCTGTCCATTGTTGAAACGTTTTGTTGTTCATGATGTACGACGCGATTTTCCAAAAAAGTAACCGTCTGGGCCCACAATTTTTCCAACGAATCGGGCGGCGTCTGCGCATCGGCACCGTTCAACTCGTAAAACAGCCGCTTGAATTCCACACTGTGGATGTAGTCGGCGATAATGATGGTGTCTTGGATGCGTACCGTGTCACGCAGATAAACGGTGTCGCGCACCACGTGCCGCTTCACCACATACATGGTGTCTGTGCTTTGCGCGAGAAGACCTTCCGTCGTACTGAATACCAGCACTAAAAACAGGATGATGTAATGTTTTTTCATGGCTTTTCCATTAAATAGAGCGTGTCTTTCACGATGGCGGTGTCACGGATAAAAACCGTGTCGTTCACCACAACTTCTTTGGTAACGATGATGATTTTGGTGTTGCTTTGCGCCTCGCGGTTTTCCAATGCCATGTTCGCTTCATGTGTCTCAACAGATATTTTTTTCTCGCCAATACTGTCAACAGGAATAGAAACAGACGATTCGGATGTTGGAATCGGATCTTGCAACGGATTGTTGGCCAACGCAGTACGGGCAACTTGCCAGATGCAGACTCCGCCGACAACCCCCGCAATGGTGGCGGTGGCTAATGCCGCACGGTGTGTCGCCACAAACACGCCGGAACTGGACGGGGCCTCTGCCGCCGCCTGCCGTATCTGGACAGTTGAGAACGGTTTCGCCGGTGCATACTCCAAAGAGGAGAGCCCGTTTCGGAACATCCGGTCGGTGCGAGCGGCCTCGGAATGATGTAAAAATGATAGCAGTATCATGACAAAAACTCCCTTTTTTCGTTTTTCTTGCTTTTGAGCCATCTGATTGAGCGACTGTCGCAATCGCTTACGGGCCCGATACAGCGTCTCTTTGGAACTTGCGATGGAGATATTCAGCAGGTCGGCAATGTAGGCGTGTGACTGTTTGTCAATGGCATAGAGATTGAAAACAGTACGCTCCCGGACTGGCAGTTGTTGCACTGTCTGAAGCAATTCCTCTTGAGTAAAGTCCATTCCTAAAACCGGGGTTTCCTCAGTGGCAACATCGGGCGTCTCCTCGTCCTCAACCGGCACCATATCAATTCTCTTTCGCAGGTGCTGGATGGTGTGGTTCACGGTGATACGCATGAGCCAGGCCTCGAAATTGCCTGTTGCACGGAAGGTGTCGGCACGCTCAATCGCCTTGAGAAACGCTTCGTGCGCTAAATCCTCCGCCAACGATAAGTCATTGACATAGCGGTGACAAAGCCCGATCATCTTGCCAATGTTGGCCACATACATCCTTTCCCAAAATTCAGCATTCTCCATTTTTTTCCTATTACATAGTGATGACGCAAAAATAACAAAAGGTTACACTGGTGGGGGGGGATTTTTTTGTGTTTTTGCAGTAGTTTTCAAAACGCTACACTCATGAAAAACCTCCTTGTCATATTTCTCCTTGTCTGCGGATTGTCCATTTTGTCGCAGACTACCCAAACCAGAAACCCCGCTGTACCGCAAGGACACCATTCACGAACAGTATAATGAGCTGTATCTCCAGTATAAAGCGGGCTATAGCGTTGTGTTCTGCGTGTACAACTCCGGCGTGGCCTACCGCTTCGAGACCGCCTTCAAGGAGCCTATCACCGACTGGAACGCCCGTACTATTGAGATTGACCTTAAGGACATGGGCATCACCTCCGGCGCGGTGACGATGTTTGTGGATGTTCACAACGCGCACCGCAAAGGCGTTGACTACCAGAAGAAAACGATTTCCGTGCCTGACGAGGGCAAGTTGAGTGTGGAATTGGCCCCCAGGAGGGGGAGCGGCGGTGATAGTGGAGAGATAATAGTTTAGAGTTTAGGGTTGAGAATGTGGGCGCATGGATGTGTGGCTGGGAAGAATGGGGAAGTGTTTAGTATTTCCGCCATTCGCTGCAAGGCGCGGCGGAACAGGTCGTAGTATTTGGTGCTTGACATGTCAAGCAGGTCGTTCAGCAATGCACTTTCTTCTCCTTTGCTCACCTCTTCATGAAATAGGTTCGCATAAAAAAGCCGATGCTCAGTCGTGAGCATCTGTTTCAGGTCGGAGGCTATCCATTCGGCCCCTGCCACCATCACGTCAAATCGGTTGGCATCTACATCTATCTCAGGCGGTATTTCAGGTCGCGCTAAAGCGTACGCCACATATGTGTTTTGTAGGAAGAAGACCATGTCCGCAGCATCTTTTTTCGTTGATGTGTGACGGTCTGACCAAGTGTCAAGTTTGATCAGGAACTGTCCGCTCAAAGAAGCAATCTTAAAGGAGAAGATGTTTTCAACACATATTGTGTCAGCATATTGCATTACATCATTGAAACAACGGACTGACATTATAGGCGAGTCGTCAGGTGGCCAAGCTACCACCTCTTGTTCAGCAATCATCCCGAAAGGGACTATATCCACCTCATATTTGTATGGTTTAATACCTTCGTAATAAAAGCATTGCTTTTCAGGTGCTTTCACAAAATCGCGTTGCAAAAGCATGTCTGACAGCTGACTGTATTGCTCCCAATTTTTCAAGGCTACTGCGACATCCAAATCCAGCGTGCGACGTGGAACGTTTTGTATGTTATGCAAATGCATAGTGATGTCACGTGCTGCTGCACCCACCACATACAATTCCATTCCCATCTTTGCGTAACATTCGGCCAATGCCTGCAAGGTATCTGCAAGCAACCGGTTCTGCAAGTCCGTTTTATGAATATGATATTCCATTTTACAGCTGCGTTTTTAAACGTTCGGCGGCCTCACGGCAGCGGTCATCCCCAGTTGCCAGCAGGTCGGCATAGACCACCAACAACGGCATCTCATTGCCCGGCCAAAATTGTTTGTGAACATAAATTTCTCCTTGAGGAGCTGGAATCATTCTTCCCGTAATAATCAATGCATTGGCATTGTCGGGTACATAGACTTCCCATTTCCCCGGTTGTATGTAAGCATCTAATAATGCAGCTGCGGGCTCGCCACCCCAATGACAGCTTGATGGCAGCACGATGTCTTGCCACTGTTCCCTGACTTGTGGTGTCAGAAAGGTGAATCGGTTGATTAACAGCTTGTTTTTCAGTCCGTCTGCATATCCATGTGCCCAACGTTCAATCAGATTTGCTCGTTTGCGCAAGATGCGACGGTCGCCAGATTCCACGATATACCCTTGCTCTGTCAATTTTTTGAGCACACCATGTACAGACCCAACCGAGACACCCGTTTCAGCGGCAATTTCCCGTATCGTCCGGTTCACATTCTCTTTCGATCGCAAGAGATAAAAGGTGATCAATAATTCTGTCTTTTGCATATTGTCTTTTTTTTCATTTTTCATGCGATGTTCAATTTTTTTGAACAAACTTCTATTTTTGAACAAACACGCGGCAAAAATATTAGAAATAAATGAGATACGAGATGTGGAAAGAATTTTTTTTAAATATGGTTCTACCCTACAAGCATGACTTTGGCTATTGGCTGTTAGCTTTTGTCTGTGATTCGTACCTGAAAGCTAAAAGCCAGATATGCGGAGAAGAATATTTTGTATTTTCGCACCTGATATTAATCCAGCTATGCATCACCACCGACATACACATCTGGTCATGGTGATCTACTGAGTTTATTCTCCCGCAGAACGCGCAAATTGCCGCAGAATATTTTGCAAATTCTCAATGCTTGGAGTGAAACATTAATCTTTCGTTGGAAAAAGTGCGACTAAGCAGTAATTATTCGTTGGAAAAAGTGTATTTTTGCCATCGAAACTCGTTCACTGATAACTAAAAAAGATGTACCTTTGTCCCCGAAAATCCGAGACACGTTGCACCGTAGAGACGCGGCATGCCACGTCTCTACAAGGGCAAATTTCCGATCATGCCGAAAACAGAACGGCATTTCTTTATGTGGCGGAGATTGGGAACAGGGCGGGGGAAGATAATGGTTGAGAGTTGAGAGTTAATAGATAATAGATAATAGTTATGTGGAAAACAGTTGTTTACATTGTCCTGCTGTTGATAGGATTTGTGGGCTATGCCTATTCTGTCTATGTCGAAGTCCGCAAAGATAAACTTCAGAAAGAAGAAAAAGAGGTCCGCAAAAAAGCATACCTCACAGAAATCATTGGCGGTCTCTCTATCGGTCTTATAGTGGTGCCTGTCATAGATTTGACGGAGAAATGGCTGTCGCCGTATATCACCAGCGAAGCGGCCATGTTCTTTTTGCAGATTCTCAGTAGTGTTGTGATTCTCTTGGTTGTTGGCATTCCAGTCCGCCGTATCGCCAAGCGGTAATAAGTAAGGGAATACTGTAAAACGGTTTCTTACAAATAAAAAAACACCCATGCTTTCAACACGGGTGCTTTTTCTTATTCGTGAATTTGATTGCTTGGGCAACCAAACCGATTTTAGTGCTTGGGGCATTCTTTCTCTTTGGCACATCCTTTCTCCTTGGCACATTTGTGCTCTTTGTCGCAAGCTTTACCCTCTTTGTGACAACCGGGCTTGTCGCCGCCTTTGCAGCATTTGCCCTCGCCTTTCTTGCAACCTCCGCAGCAGCCCATCTCATCGAAAGCGGCCTTTTTCTCGGCGGTGGTGAGTTTGTCCCAGTTGTTCATGGCAGCCTCGAATTTGGCTTTCTTCTCCTCCTGGGCTTTCTTCATGGCCTGCATCTCGTCATATTTGGCCTTGCGGTCGTTGAGCAGTTCCACTCTGCGCTCCTCTGTGATGTTCTCCCAGTTCTCCCAGTCTTCGGCAGCTTTCTTACAAGCTTCCATTTCGGCTTTCTGCTCCGGGGTCATGTCCTTGCAGCAGGGATGGTCTTCGCCTTGCATTTCGGTGCATTCTTTCGGCTGTTCGGCCGGTTTGTTGTTGTTGCAGGCGGTGAATGTCAGACAGCAAGCTGCTGCCATCAGAATCAGTACTTTCTTCATTTTTTTTTGTGTTTAATTTGTTCTTTTTGTGAATTAGGCCGCAAAAGTATGTTTTTTTTAATACGATGAATGTTAAAAAATGTGTAAATAAGATGAAAAATGAACGGGGATCCAATCTTTGGCCTATAGTCCTTTTATCCATTCCGTGATGATTTCCAATACTTCAGGTTTGATGGTTTCCTCTATCTTGCCATATTCGTCAGGGGTGCCGATGGTGCAGGTTTGCAGCATGTGGTTTGCTTGTGGGATGACAAGAAACCGGTGCTTCGGGTTCTTTGGAAGGTACTTCTCGAACAGCAGGTTGTTGGCCACGGCATCCACTTGCAGATCCTTTTCTCCCCCAAGGGCCAGAAATGGGCATTTCACTTTGCGGAGGTAACCTTTGGGATTGAAGTGGATGAAGGCAAAGAACCATGGGGAGCACATCTGCATGATCGAGGCGGCTTTGTTTTCGGGATTCATGCCATAGCGCTCCTGCTCTTCCGGGGTGAGCCGGTCCGAGATCTGTTGCCAGGCGTCGTTCAGGATGCGCACAGCCTGCTTTTCGTTTTTGGCCTTGTCCAGTGCCTGATACAAGCGGGCCGAGATGGCCACAGAGTTGTCAATCTCCTGTTGGCTCAGTTTGCTCTCCGCCTCGCTAATGACGCGAAGCTGGTATAGGAGCACATCGGTGCACTTCTGGGCCACGCCGCCGAGCGTGACGATGAACTGCACGCGCGGGTCACGGGCGGCTACGATTGCAGCCACCAAACTGCCTTCACTGTGCCCTAGCAAACCGGTGCGCAGAGCAGCCAGTTCGCTTCGGCGCTTTAGGGAGTCTAGAATCAAGGTGACCCCATCGGCGAAATCGTAGGTGGTGGATTTGTTGAAAACGGCTTTCGGAAAGTCATCATAGCGGAACACGGCATATCCTTGTCGCGTGAGGTGGTCGGCAATCACCAGAAACGGCTTATGCCCCATGAGGGTCTCGTCGCGGTCCTGCCAGCCCGATCCGGTGATGAGGATGACGAGGGCCTTGGGCGTTTCCGCGGGCATGGTGAGTGTGCCGTTGATGAGGCTGTACCGGCTCTCCCGGTCGTAGATGCGGATGTCCTCTTCTGTATAAGGGTAGGGGGGATGCGGAGTTTGCGGACGGTTCAAGGTGCGCCGCTCGTGCCCGCGCTCCAATGTCAGCGGGAATGATTTTCCCTGACGGAACTTGCCCTCAATGTGCTGCCCGTCTTCAGAGAGTCTGCCGTTGAAAGAGGCTCCGAGGCTGCTGACGCTCCATGTCAGGACACTGTCGCTCCATGTATGTTCACTGGTGGCGATGTCGTTGTAGTACTGGTCGGGACTGTCGATCACAACGGACATGGAGTCGCCCCTCCGTTCCACCAGCATGCCGATGGTGAGAGAGTCGCGTTTGGTGATGTGCAACACGCCCTCCCAATAGCCGGAGATGTTCTGCGCCGAAGCACAGCAACAAAACAGGGAGAGCAACAGGATTTGAATAATACGGAACATGTTTTTGGTATTCAAACTTCACTCACCCCACGCTTCCCACAGGGCGGCGAGAGAGGGGTATGAGTGCTTTAGGTTGGCGGTTACTTGGTTGCGGGAGACCCAGACGGCTTGGCTGATGTCTTCGATAGTTTGAGGCGTGAGGGGTTGCTTCGGCGCACGCATGTTGTACCAGTGCGTCTCCTTGAGGATGGGCTCTCCGTGGAGCTCATAGGTGTGGAAAGTGCTAGGCAGCATTGTGCCAAGTGTGACACCCTGCAGGCCGGTCTCCTCTTGCACCTCCCTGACAGCAGCTTCCGCGTACTGCTCGCCCTCTTCTACCTTGCCTTTGGGGAAGTCCCATTTCTCAAGGCGGAATATCATCAATATCTCTTGTTGCTCGTTTTGTACGATGCCGCCTGCCGCATGGATGATACGGAAGTCCCGGGCAAATTGCAGAAACGCCTCTTCGGTTTGGAACTCAATAGGTTTGTTGTTGTGGAAAATGATCATAGTCAGGTGTGCTATCTTGAAGTTTTGACCACTTTCACCCGTGAATGGTGGTCGATGTTGAGTATGTAGAGCCCGTCGGGCAGGGTGTGGAGATCAAGGACCGGGTTGTTGCTTCGGAACAGTAGTCTCCCTGTCAGGTCGTATAGATCGATGCAGGGGATGGGGTTGTCGCTGTCCACATATATCGTGCCTGTGGTGGGGTTGGGGTGCACGCGTAGGTTGGTTTGTTCGGGGGTGCGGGTTGCCACCTCGTGAGTGGCCGGGGTGCGTCCTTGGAGGAAAACGGCTCCGCCAGCGTAGTTGCCCACGATGAGGTCGGGGTAGGCATCGCAATCAAGGTTGGCGATGGCGGCACCGACGCGCCGGCCCTCCCGCAGCGGTATGGCGCAGTATTGGCATTCGGCGTTCTCGCTCTCCCAAACGCAACCGCTAGCACTGAAGGCCCCCGGAAGATTGTCGTCAATATCCTTATAGTAGAAAATGCGGCCCTGCTCGCTACCACAGAACAGCACGGTTCCGTTCAGCGAATCGCGGTGAAAACAAGGCACGCTGTAACCGAAATAGGATTGCTCGAAATTGCGCACATCGACACCGCCGAGTGTGTCAGTGACGTGTTCAAAGTCAGTATGTCCGCTGGTGCCGATGTTACGATAATAGCTCAGCAGCCCGCGCTGGTTGCCGATGATGAGGTCCTCGCGGCCGTCGTGGTCCAGATCAAAGAGGGTGGGGGTGCTGTGCTTGCCCACGTCAATGCCTTGGAAGTTCCGGGTGATTTCTCCCACTCCTGTGGTGAGCCTTTGGTGGGGGACCAGCAGTAGCGTGCCATCCTCATGGCCGCAGAGCATATCCGTGGACCCATTCCCGTCAAAGTCGCCGAAAGTAGGATGTAACGCTTGGTAGTTGAGCGCTTTCAGATGGCCGAAGTCAGGATCCTGCAGCCGGAATGTCGGTTGAGTGGCTGAGCCTGTGTTTTGGTAGTATTGAATGGAAGAGGAGTAGTGGGAGGTGAGAAATCCGTTGGAGTACTGTGCGCTGTCGAAGCTGCCGTAGTTGGCTAGGAAGAGGTCCACCAGGCCGTCACCGTTCCAATCAAAGAGTACTGGGCGGCAGCCGCTGCCAACGTCTATCATCTCCTCTTGAAGGAATGCGGTGTTGGTGAGGGTGTATTGCCGCAGCAGGGTGTCGTAGTCATAGCGCCATACGCAGTTGAGGTCCTGGGATTTGTTCAATGATGGGTCGGATGGTGACACCAGTAGGGCGGGGATGTCGTTCCCCGGTAAATGCACAAGGGCGGGGGCGGGCATGGAGTAGAGGTGCACCGGAGAACCGGCAGGGAATGCCGTCTCCTGAATCGTCATGCGTGCCTCCCGGACACTCCCGTGGTTATAGAGCGCAATAAGGTTCGGGTAGTCTATGTCTCCGATAAGGATGTCGGGAAGACCGTTGCTGTCGAAATCGTGCAGCAGCATGGAAGAACCTGTGTGACGGGTTTGCCCATCGCCACCGCCTTTATTGTTGCAGTCGGAATTCAGGGTGATGGTGTTGTTGTCGGCGGCCTCCTCAAAGTGCCCCCAACATTCCGACTCCAGGCGGAAGTCGAACTGCTCCGGGTCGTTGCTGTAGTTCCGCAGGTGGTGTACATATTTTCCGAGCACCCAGAAGTTCAGTATGTCGAGGTGCCCGTCATGGTCGAAGTCTTCCACAATCAGGTAGTCGTCGGGAGAGACAAAGATGTTGACATAGCCGTTGTAATAGTATGCCTGCAACTGTTCGGTAACCAGCTGGAAGGCTGGCTGTCTGTCGGAGATGTTCTTGAACACGCGCACTCCTGCCAGACCGTAGGTGAAGATGTCGGGCTTGCCGTCATTGTTGTAGTCCTTGAGGAATGCCCAGTCGTGCAATTCGGGGAACAGGCGTGCATATTGCGGGGCATATACATAATGGTTGCCGCGGCGCAAAAAGGTGAGCACGCGGTTGCCGTGTTTGTCAAAGGCGAAGAGGTCCTTGACACCATCCATGTCCAAGTCTGTTTCCGAGAAGTGCGGGGCGTTGAACCCACCGGCCCAGGGCATTAGAAGGGTATCGCCACTAATGACACAGGGTGGGTTTTGGGGACGGAAAAAACTGAAATCATCGGTCGTGTGCTGTGCCTGGGTTACCAAGATGAGGCACAGACAGCAGAAGGTGGACAAGATATGCCGGGGTCTTCTCATGGAGGAGCTATCTGACGCGCAGGCGTTGGCCTTCGCGGATAAAGTCGCTACGGAGATGGTTGAGCTTTTTGAGCTTGGAAACGGATGTGTGAAATTTTTGGGCGATTTTGCCTAAATTGTCGCCTTTTTTTACTCTATAGTAGGCTGTGGCAGGCTGCTGTTTGGCAGGATCCGCTTGTGTCGGATCATTTTGTGTCGGGTTGGGGGTGGAGACGCTATAGCCAGACACGTACATGGTGTCGTACTTCAACGTGAAGTTCTCAAAATCCACTAATCGGTTGGGGTTGATGTCCTGGCCGAGGTATCGGATTTCGAAGTGCAGGTGGGAACCGTAAGAGCGCCCCGTGTTGCCGCCCAGTCCAATGATTTCACCGGCGTGCACAATCTGCCCCGGGTTCACCAGCCGGCGAGAGAGGTGTGCATAGTAGGTCTCCAGGCCGTTCTCGTGGCGGATGACGATGAGATTGCCATAACCGCCGGTGTTGCTGCCTTTGGAGATGCGCACCTGACCATCCCAAGCTGCAGCCACAGGGGTGCCTGTAGGATACCCCAGGTCCACGCCACGGTGCATTCTGCGACGGCGCCAGCCGTAGTCGGAGGTTTTCTTATGGTTGGCGGGATGATGGTACCCGGTCAGAACCAGCGTGTCCTTGGGCGCTGACCCCACATGCTTGTAATGAATGTTGATGATGTCGAAATGCTGGTAGCGTCCGTACCCGGGCATCCAGTTGAAATAGGTGAATAACATTCCGTCACCGTGGTCCACGTTGTCAAATGAGGCCAGATTTTCTTCAATGCCCGCCATCTCTCCCAACGTGTCCTCGGGAATCGCGGTGTCAATGTGCGCAGTGTCATTCACTACACTGAACTGAAAGCGGTTGTCCTGTGCATTGGCATGGGAAATGATGCCAGTGACAAACAATACAAAAAGAACTATATATATAGTTTGGCAATTTTTTTTCATAAAGACGAAAGATAAATAACCGGGGGCCGGTTAGTTGTTTTGACTTTTACGGGAATTGTGCTTGCGGATGTGGTACGTGGTGGTCTGCGATGTGGTAGCATTCCAGTTGGGCTGGTGACGTGTTCTCTTCTTGGAATAAGAGGACGGAGACTTGGTTCCACTTTTCGACGTGCTGCAAGAGGTGAAAGATAATGCGAAAGCAACACAGAACAAGACAATTATAATATGTAAAAGGAATCTCTTTTTACCCATTTTTTCTATTTTTAAGGCGGCAAATATACAATATTATTTGCAAACCCAACCCTTTTTTAATGTTTTTTAAGCAAATGAAATTTTTAAAATACTGATTCTCAATGTTTATTGATAATTATCAATTTTCACTCTAATCGTTTTTTGTATTTTTGCGGCCGTGATATGAAAAACGAAGATTCACAGCGAGTTCGCCGGATATTGAAGCAATATTGGGGCTACGACGGGTTCCGCCCGCTGCAGGAGGATATTATTCTTTCTGTTTTGGCGGGTAATGACACGCTGGCCCTTTTGCCTACCGGCGGCGGAAAGTCCATCTGCTTCCAGGTTCCCGCGTTGGCGCTGGAGGGACTGTGTATTGTCGTATCCCCGCTTATAGCCCTGATGAAGGACCAGGTGGCCCATCTGAAGGCTCGCGGCATCAAAGCCGCAGCACTCTATTCCGGCATGAATTACAGTCAGATTCAGGATGCTGTTCAGAATGTGATGTTCGACCCGGAGTACCGTTTTTTGTATGTCTCTCCGGAGCGCCTGCAGACCGATACTTTTCGCGTGAATCTGGAGAAGATGCCGGTGAAGATGATTGCGGTGGATGAGGCCCATTGCATCTCGCAGTGGGGCTATGATTTTCGTCCTCCCTATCTGGAGATTGCAAATGTCCGGAAGGTGTTCCCGGATGCGCCCGTGCTGGCGCTCACGGCCACCGCCACTCCCGAGGTGGTGAAGGATATCCAATATCGCCTGGATTTTAAAAAGGAGAATGTTTTCCAAAAGAGTTTCAAGAGAGACAACCTGACCTATTTTGTGGTGAAGGAGGAGGATAAGAACGGGCGGATGCTTCGCATTATGCAACGCTACCCGGGTACGGGTGTCGTATATGTCCGCAACCGTCGCAAGACGGCAGAGGTGGCAGGCTTCCTGCGGGAACATGGCATCCCCGCCGACTTCTACCACGCTGGCCTGGACCCTAAAACGCGCGACTTGCGTCAGAATGACTGGATGACGGGCAAAACACGCGTCATTGTATCGACCAACGCGTTCGGAATGGGCATTGACAAACCGGATGTGCGTTTTGTGGTCCATATCGACACGCCCGATTCGCTGGAAGCCTACTTTCAAGAGGCCGGACGTGCGGGCCGTGACGAGAAACCCGCTGTGGCAATCCTGCTTTATGACAGCAATGACCTGCGGCAGCTCTCCCGAAACCTTACCCTCTCGTTCCCGCCAATGGACAAAATACGGGAGGTCTATGAAGACCTGTGCCAATACTACCGCATCGAGATGGGTACAGGCAAAAATACCATAAAGCCCTTTTACATAGAACAACATGCCAAGCGCATGAAGATGGACCCTGTTCAGCTTTTCAACGCGGTCAGGTTTTTGGAGAAGGCCGGCGTAATAGCCCTTTCCGAACATCTGAGGGAAACCTCCCAAATCCACTTCAAGTTCAATGGAGAGGAGCTGATGACATACGAGGAGAATCATCCGGAGGAGGCCGAATTCGTCAAGTTGTTGCTCCGCTCCTATGGAGGGGTGTTCACCCAGTATGTGAAGATCGAAGAACGGACACTTGCACTTCGTGCGGAAATGACGGAGGAAGAGGTGGCCGGGCATCTGCGAACGCTGCACCAGGCGGGCGTGCTGTCGTACCAGCCGCAGAACGAAATACCCCTGATTATCTTCTTGCAAGATAGAATGCCCGAAAAACACATCTACTTCGATCCGGCTGTTTATGAAGTTCAGAAGAGCAAGGCTCAGGAACGTGTGGAGGCTGTGCGCGAGTACGTCGCGACCACGGACGTGTGCCGTAGCCGTCTGCTGCTGCGCTATTTTGGAGAGATGAAAAGTCCTGCGTGCGGTCAGTGTGACGCGTGCCTGCAAACGGGCAGAAAGGCGGTGTCCGATAAGAAATTCCAGACAATTTCCAAGCGTATCCTTGCCCTGCATCAGCAGGGATTGCAGGAGAAGGCCATCCGAGACCGTCTCGCCACTCAATATGAAGAAGAGGATGTTCTTAACGTAATGCGTTGGTTAATAGACCAAAACAAAATCTTTTTTAAAAAATAAAATGATATTGTAACATTTTTTCAAGGTGTTGCGACTTTTAAAATGGAAGTGAATTTTTATGTTGATTTTTTCACATAAAATGTTATTTTTGCAAACTTTAATGACAATCTACCATTATGAAAAAGAGTATTCTGTTTTGCTTTTTACTTGGGCTGGTGCTGACAGGTTTCTGTCAGAAGCCCAAAAGTGATTTTGTCCTGGACAAGAAAATGTATCAGATTTTCTCCCAGACTGAAATTGAGAACATGTACGACAACGACTTCGCCAAGTTGTTCCGTATGAACTTCAAGATGGTTAACTTCGCCATGCTCTCCACCAAATATGAGGATGGAGCTGATGTGGTGGGTTATCTGGAAGAGTACGCCAATCCCGGTGTTAAGGTGGACGAGGCCAAGATTATCCGCGAGGGCTGTCTGAATCCCTACGACTTTACGTTCCCTCAGTCGGCTAACAAAGTGACGGTGGTTCAGATGCATACTCCCGGATACTGTATCAATATCCATTCAAAGTATGAATACGAGAGCCGTGAACAGGCTAGTCTTAACCAATATCAATATTAATCTCTAAGATAACAGTTGATTATGAAAAAGTTATATTTACTTACTCTTTTAGTGATGGGCTTTTTTGCCGCCCAGGCGCAGAGTCTGGTGATAGGTTCGTCCGTGTCACCGCAGACGGGTTGTGGTTTCACCATCTATGATAGCGGTGGTGAGAATGGCGATTATATTTCCAACCGCGACGACCATTTGACCATACATTCCAACGATGCCACACACCCTGCCGTCAAGGTGGATATACCGCTGAACTTTTTCAACGTGCACCCTACCGACACGGTTTTCATTTATGATGGCCCCAACATGGTGGATTCCATGCTCCTGGCTGTGCTGAATGACTCTCTGGTGTCCGTATATGGCGATGTGACGCTTTCCTTTGCCGCTACAATGCGCAGCCAGACAGGTGAGGTTACAATCCGTTTTAAAACCAACGGCTCCGGCGGTGGCACCGGTTTCAAGATGTACACTTCCTGCGTGCAGTTGTGCCAACGTGTGGAAATACAGTTTGACATGAATGCCTCCAACCATTTCCCCATCCTGAATGCCGACTCCGGATATTACTATATGCAGCTTTGTGAGTACGACACTGTCCACTTGGTGGCTCGTGGACGCTATCCCGACAATGACTATAACTATCACCAGAGTGACCAAACGTCCCGCTTCAGATGGGATTTGGGTGATACCACTATTGAAACAGTTGGCGGCTATGTGCTGGATCACTATTTCCCTGCCGGAAATGCCTATGACCTCACCCTGCTGATTATTGACGACCATGGCTGTGAGGCCCTCATGGCCCGCAAAGTCAGGGTGATGACCTCCAGAAACCCCATTCGTGAGATTTCCCCGCTGGCCCCGGTCTGCACGGGAGATGAGGTGAACCTTACAATCGGTTATGACATGATTTCCAATATCCAGGTGGATACCGTGAGCAGTTACCGACAGACTGCACTTGGTGTGCCGGACACCATATTCCTGCCTGACGGCCAAGACTGCGGAGGCGGCTGTGCCTATACCTCCTCAGTGACGTTTGACATGTTCTCCCCGTCGGCGAAGATTTCTTCCATTAACGACATTCTGTATGTGCGTATCAACATGGAACACTCCTTCATGGGGGATATCTGGATCAAACTGACTTGTCCCAACGGCCAATATGCCACGATTATGAAATATGGCGGCAGCGGTTCTTCCGGTTGTTCCAGCATGGTGCCGCAGAGTGAACGAGGCTGGATAGTGTCGGGTAGCACAGGCACCTATTTCGGTCTTGCAAATGATAACAACGATAACTCCTCTAACAAATGCGACCCCAATACGAACCCTATGGGAACATGCTGGAACTATTGCTGGTCAAATAATGTCACGGAAGGCTATCAATATGCGTGCGGCAGTGGGTATGTCTATGAATCCTGTAGCCACCATAGCACCAACAACCCCTATGGCTCTGGCGTAAGTGCCGACTCCACTAATGTGGCAAACATGACCAATGTCTATCACCCGGATGACAACTTCTTTACCAAATTGCAGAACTGTCCGTTGAACGGCGACTGGTCTATCCAGGTTATTGACGCTTTCTCCATTGACAACGGTTGGATCTGCGGCTGGGAGATGGCTCTCAATCCGACCCTCCTTCCCACCAACTGGGGATTTGACCTGACCGTTGACACAGCCTATCTTATCGGTCCGGGCGCGGCGGACGGCGTGGTTGTCCCTGCCGACTCCGGTAATATCAATTACACTGCACGTATTATAGATGGATTCGGATGCCAGTATGACACCAATATGGTGCTTCGCGTGACCCAGTCACCGCAACCCAACCTCGGTGAGGACAAAACCGAATGCTACGGACAGCGTATTACCCTTGATGCCGGATATGATGCCCCCAACACCACTTACACCTGGAGTACCGGCGATGATACTCCGACTACCAGCGTGGCCACCGAAGGACAGTACACGGTGTACGTGGAGACAAGCGATCCAGTAACAGGACTTACCTGTAGGGGAACGGATACGGTAAATCTGGTCTTTTATGAAATGCCAGTGCTGGACTTCGAAGCCAATACGATAAGTGGATGTGCTCCTCTGACGGTTAAGTTTACCAATAACTCCACCCCGGAGAATGCATCCTACCAATGGCAGATTATGGATGAGAATGCTACAACTGTACGGTTCTCCAACCAGAAGGAACCTGTGTTCAAGATTGACGACCCCGGCGTATATACAGTATCTCTGGTATCTTTCACTGAAAACGGCTGCTCGGATACCGTGATCTATTGGAACCATTTGCACGTGAACGCCCAGCCTGTTGCAGAATTTGTCGCCGATCCTGAAATCTCTCTTATGGGTGAGAATAACGGACAAGTGCATTTCATTACCTATTCCGACTCCACGCTGATGACCGATGCAGGTACCTCCTTCTCCTGGAACTTTGGTGACGGAGAGACTGACACGGTCACGTTTTCTCCTGATCACATCTATAGCCAATGGGGTGACTATGACGTAACCCTCCATATAGAAACCGGTGATGGATGTTCCAGTGAGATCACGCATACAGTGGTTATCGAACAGGATCTCATCTTCCCCAACATTATTACACCCAATGGGGACGGGTCCAACGATGTGTTCGCTATCGAGAACCTCAACACGAATGTGAATCCGGAAGATCCCGACGGCTATCGCAACAACAAACTGATCATATATGACCGCTGGGGCAAGAAAGTGTATGAGGCCAAGAACTACGACACATTCTCACGCGACGGACAGATTCAACCCGGCAGCCAGATCTTCGACGCTTCCAATGTGGCAGATGGCGTTTACTACTTCTCGTTCCAGTACAAAGGAAAAGCTAAGACAGTTACTTATAACGGATCACTGACTATTATACGATAAACTACGCTATTTCGTTTGGTTGAAGAAGTCCGTTGAAAGGATATCTTCCATACGTCCGCCAAATACCATAAAGATATTTGGCGGATGTTTGCTATACAGCGGAATAGACGCTATAAGGATGTAAGTCAGATATGTTTTTTAATTCAAATTAATAAATAAAAAAGAAATGAATCATACATCAATCAATAATCAAACATTAAAAATCAAACATTATGAAAAAAGTGTTCATTCTATTTTATTTCACCTTTTCGGCCGTGGCTCTTTGGGCACAGACCCCTCTCAATATGGGGGGCAGTTTGAGCGTGGTCAGAGGATGCAATTTCATCATCTATGACAATGGAGGCAGTGGGTCGGGTTACGGCAACAACCGGACTGACCGGCTGACCATCTACTCATCCGACAATGCGCTTCCCTGTGTCACCATCTCCATTGATGTGAGCGCCTTTAATGTTCATCCTTCCGATACATTGTTTATTTATGATGCAGCTACTGACAATAACGCAGCTCTGATTACAGCATTGAATGATTCGTTGATCCGTGCCTATACATCTGCACAGATTGTGTTCTCTGCATCCGTGAGCAACAGCAGTGGTGCCATTACTTTGAAATTTGTGACGGACCGCAGCTACGAAGGGAACGGCTTCATCATCACCACCTCCTGTTCGGCACCTTGCCAGCAAGTGAGTCTGGAATTGGATTCCGCTTTGTGCTCCCGTTTTCCGCAAGTGGAGGATGATGGTTTAGCCTATATGAATGTATGTGGTAATGAGACTCTCCATCTGGAGGCTCACGGCATCTTTCCAGAGAATGACGGCCTTTATCATCAGTCAGACGCTAATTCCACTTTCGTGTGGAACATGGGCTTTGAAACCATTGAAACCTATGGCGTGAACAAGCTGGACTATCAGTTTGTGCCCGGCCATGGTTATGATATTTCGGTCAATATCATTGATGTGAACGGTTGTACTTCAACGATGCCCGTTTCTTTTAGGGTCCGGACATCACAGTCGCCTATCCGGGGCTTGTCAAGGATAGGGCCCTATTGTTCTGGTGAGGAGGCGGATATCACTTTCGGCCCAAACTCCAATTTTATGGTGCAAGTTGTCGATTCTAAGCATAGTCATCAGGATGCGGCCTTGGTTGTCAAAGACACTATTTTCCTGCCTGACGGTGTGAACTGCGGCGGCGGCTGTGCATACCAGTCACCGGTGAAGTTCACCTCCTTTGCCGCTAACTCCCGTATTCAGAGTGCCGACGACATTCTCTATCTGCGCATCAAGATGGAGCATTCCTATGTGGGCGACCTGTACATTGAGCTGGCCTGTCCGGAGCAGCAGACCGTGAAAGTGCTGAATAAATACGGCTCCTCTGGTTCGGCGGCTTGCGCTGCCAGCATTCCGCAACCCTGGGGATGGCAGCAAACCTCTGGCGTGTCGCACAGCGCACACCTGGGAATTGTCGGTGATGTCAACAATAGTGCGGAGAAGTGTGACCCGTTGTACAATCCCATCGGCCAACCTTGGAACTATTGCTGGTCAGAGAACACAGACCCTGCCTATGGGTACAGCTATGCCCGAGGTAACAGACACGTCTATGAAAATGTTAATATCCATGGCAATGTGATTGACTCCACTAACGTGGAGAATATGACCCAGGTTTACCGCCCGGATGAATCCTTTTCCCAGCTTATCGGTTGCAGCTTGAACGGTATCTGGACCATTACGGTGATTGACGGATGGAGCGGTGACAATGGCTATATCGCCGAATGGGAACTCGCGCTAGACTCCATGCTCCTGCCCGAAACGTGGGATTATACAGTGCATACAGACAGTACCTTCATCACCGGTCCCGGTGCTCATGGCCACCATATCCGGTTTGTCGAGGCTGGTGTGGTGCCTTATACAATACATGCCACCGACGATTTCGGCTGTGATTACGACACTGTGGTTAGGGTGACCGTAGTTCAAAGTCCGGAACCCCGCCTTGGCGAAGATATCGGCCTCTGTTACGGCGAAAGGGCGGTGCTGAGAATAGACTCTTTGCCGTATGGAATGACCTGCGTATGGAGTACGGGTGACGATACCCAGCAGATTACGGTGGCCAGTGAAGGTGACTATATAGTTGACCTTGGTTATTACAATGCCGCCGCCAACCTCACGTGCCATGGCAAGGATACGATTCACATCACCACTCTGGAGAATCCTGTTGCGGACTTTGAACTGCTGGAGCCCCAAGGGTGCGCCCCATTGGCCTTGCGCATTGAAAACAACAGTTACCCTGATGATGTCCAGTGCGAGTGGATAATTATAGACAGCTTAGGTTCTTTGCGCTACAGCTCAAATCTGAGCCATCCATCCTTCGTGATTGATGAACAGGGTGTGTTCAGCGTGCTGCTGATTGTCACAACCCCAGGCGGCTGTACCGATACCATGTACAAGTGGAACTCTGTTCATATTAGCTTGCAGCCCTTGGCGGAATTTGCCGCAGACCCGGAAATATCCCTCATGGGCGAAAACAACGGCTTGGTGCATTTTACGACCTACTCGGATACTATTATGATGACCGCTCCGGGGACCTCATTCCTCTGGAACTTCGGTGACGGAGAGACCGATACGGCTAATGTTTCGCCTGATCACATCTATAGCCAATGGGGTGACTATGACGTGACCCTCCGTATAGAAACAGGGGATGGATGCTCCAGTGAGATTACGCATACGGTGGTTATCGAACAGGATCTTATCTTCCCCAATGTCATAACCCCTAACGGCGACGGCATTAATGATGTCTTTGCCATTGAGAATCTGAATACGAGTTTGCATGCTGATGATCCTGATGGTTATCGCAACAACAAACTGGAAATCTTCGACCGATGGGGTAAGAAGGTTTATGAGGCGAACAACTACGATACATTTACCCGCAACGGGCAGTTGCAACGGGGCTCCCAGGTGTTTGATGCTACCGGAGTGTCTGACGGGGTGTACTACTTCTCTTTCTATTACAAAGGGAAAGCCAAAACCGTTACTTATAACGGGTCGTTGACTATTATACGATAATATATATTGTATAGAATTTTTTCATGAAAGATTTGACGGTTTCGTTGAATCTTTTTTTATTTTTGCCGCATGAAAACAAAATTCGATTTTACAAGCGGTGAATGGGTGGCATCGTTGGTGTTGCTGGCCTTTATTCTATTCAGTTATCTCTTTTATTATCTGTATGATGGTAAACCCGGGTTTGACGGGAATGTGGCGGCGTATGCGGCCGTGTTCGAGGAGTTTAACCTCCGGCAGGAGGCAATCCGCGATTCCTTGGACCAGGGTCGGAGAACATCCTATGACAGGGATTTCCATAAGTTTTACGGTGATACAGTTCCTCGAAAGGGGAAATCCGCGAAACAGCCCATGTATGAGATTGTGAAGATTGATCTTAACCGATGTGACACCTCGGATATTACGGTAGTGCCGATGTTTGGCAGTAAACGGGCGGCCAAGCTGGTTGAGTATCGTGACCGCCTGGGCGGGTTCTATTCGCTGGCGCAGTTGCAGGAGGTGTATGTGCTGCAGGACATTCCCGGGGATTTGCTGGAGAGATACTTTGTAGTGCACGCAGGTGATGTCAGGAAAGTCAATGTCAACACGGCCACATACGCGGATATGGTGAAACATCCCTATTTTGATGCCTATCTGACGAAGACCATCTTAAATTACAGAAACAAGCATGGTGGTATCACCTCTCTGGAAGAGCTACAGCGTATTACGCATGCGTATCCGGAGCTGATGGAGAAATTGGGGCACTATGTGGAGTTCTGAAGTACAGGTTCGAGTCGCCATAGCTGAGGAACCGGTAGCCGTTGTCCAGGGCATGGCGGTAGATTTTGCGCCAGTTGTCGCCCACGAATGCGGAGATGAGCAGCAGGAGTGTGCTTTGTGGCTGGTGGAAATTGGTGATGATGCCTTGAGCCATCCGGGGCTGGTAAGTCGGAAGGATGATGAGGCTGGTGGCCCCGCGCAAAAGGTCGGTGTGCTGCTCATGCAATTGCTTCCGGAGCGCTTCGAGTGATGCTTCCACGGGAACTTGCCCCAGCGCGCGGTCATCGTATATCTCCCACTGGCTGACCGTGAGCGGATCCGGCCGGCCCATGTGCAGCTTCGCCCCCATGATGAACAGAGACTCCAAAGTACGGGCTACTGTGGTGCCTACCACAATGCACAGCTTGTCCAAACTTCCCTGCAGATGCTCAATCAGCGCTTCGTTGATGACAATCTTCTCCTCGTGCATGTAGTGTTCCCCGATTGTTTCACTGCTGACGGGCTTGAATGTGCCCGCGCCCACATGAAGGGTGACAAAGTCGGTGTCAATGCCTTTCTGCCGCAGAGCCTTGAATACATCGGGGGTGAAGTGCAGTCCGGCGGTGGGGGCCGCTACGGAGCCGTCGTGCTTGGCATAGACTGTCTGATAACGCAATTCATCGTTCTCATCTGCGGCACGTTTGATGTAGGGCGGAAGGGGAATCTTGCCATAGTGTTCCAGCCATTCGGCGAAAGACACGGTGGGGTCGTCCCATTGGAAAGTGACCTCAAAAGTGCTCTCCGTGTTCTCACCTTTGGTAGCGGTTACAGTGACGGTTTTATTGCCCAGGGGAACCTCAATTTGCAAAGGATGTTTCCAGCGTTTGGCGTTGCCCACCATGCACTTCCAGGCCACCTCGCCGGTCTGCGCGAAGGCGGTGGCGGGATCGGCGGTGGGACGGAGCGGTTCCAGACAGAAGATCTCTATCGCAGCACCCGTGGCATTGTTCACCAATAGCCGCGCATGGATGACCTTGGAATTGTTGAAAACCAACAGGCAACCGGAGGGTAGAAAATCCGGCAGCCGGTCAAAACGGCTGTCTGTAATCTCCCCGTCACGGTAAATCAGCAGTTTGGAGTGGTCCCGCTGTGCTGCGGGGAAAAAGGCGATACGCTCCTCTGGGAGCTCATAGTTGAAGTCTTCAATCCGGATGTCTCGTGAATCTGTCATAGCGGCGGCAAAAGTACAAAAAAACGGGGTTGTGAAAGGTTTTTTAACACGGCATTCCAAGGTAAAGAAAAAAAGTGTACTTTTGCAGCCGCAAAAAAGAGACGGGATATAGCGTAGTCCGGTTATCGCGCCTGCTTTGGGAGCAGGAGGTCGCCTGTTCGAATCAGGCTATCCCGACCAGTCCTACGAATAGAGACTATGGTTCCGTAGCTCAACTGGATAGAGCAGCTGCCTTCTAAGCAGCAGGTTCTGCGTTCGAGTCGCAGCGGAATCACAAGAGAGAGAGGAATTGCCACAGGCAATTCCTCTCTCTTGCTATATTCGGTGTCTTATAATACATTTTTTTTCTATTTTTGCGGCCGTTTAATTTCTGTCTGTTATGAAAAAGGTAATCCTGTTGAGAAGAGTGTTGCTGTTGTCCGTTTTATTGTTGGGCTTGTCCGTTTGTGCCAATGCACAGTTCAATATCGGCATCAAGGTGGCGGCCAATGCCACCAATTACAACAAGCAGACCCGGCTTTCCCCAGGAGTGGACGCCGGCTTTTTCATGCGCTTTGGCAATCGGTTCTACTTTCAGCCGGAGGTGTGCTATTCATTCAAAAACACCAAACTGACAGATGCGAGCTCATTCGTACATAATGTTCAGGAGAATGTCCAACTTCATCAGCATTTCATTGACGTTCCGGCATTGTTGGGCTACCATTTCATCAATAAAGAGAAATTCAAAATGCATTTGTTCATCGGGCCGCGCTTCGGATTCAGGATCGGAAGCAACTTGAAAGAAATTGATCCTCTGGTGGATCAGGAAGGCAAGATGCAATGGGCCGGGCAGGTGGGCCTGGGCTTTGACTTCGGGCACGTTACGCTGGATGCGCGTTATGATTTTGCTGCCGACAAGCTGATTCCGAACACGTCGGATAACTATACGTGGAAACAAAATTCGGTGGTTGTCTCATTAGGAGTCAAGTTCTTGAAAAATTAATCCGTTTTTTTACGTCTGATACCCAAAGTTTTCCTTACGATTTTCGTTATACTTAATGAAAGAGCATGACAATGCAAGAACGGCTCGTTGGCTGGAAGGCTGTCGAAACGGCAGCCCGAGAGCGCAGCAGAAGCTTTTCAAGCATTTCTATAGCCCCATGTTCCGGCTCTGTATGCGCTATGCGGACAGTACGGACGAGGCTGAGGATATGCTCAGCGAAGGTTTCTTGAAAGTGTTTTCCAACCTTGACAAATATGAAAACACGGGTTCTTTCGAATCGTGGATGAAACGGGTGATGATCAATGCGGCACTCGACCATCGTCGCAAGTACGCCCCAAAGGCAGAAATGACCGACTTGGCGGATGTGGCCGAGTCAGAACAGATCGGCTATGACGTGAACGCTGCTGTGGGTGCGCTCTCTTCGGAGGCCATCATCTCGCTGATACAGCAATTGCCGCCCATGACACGTACTGTGTTCAACCTGTTCGTGTTTGACGGCTACTCGCACGCCGAGATTGCGCAGCAGATGGGCATCAGTGAAGGTACCTCCGCCTGGCACGTGAACGCCGCCCGCACCCGTCTCAAAAACGAGATAGTGAAAATGTATAACGAATAAGGTATGGCAGATTTTGACCAATTGATAAAAGAGAAGGCAGAGAAAGCGGAATACCCCTACAAACATTCCGCCTGGAAACGTTTCGCCAAGCGCGCCGGCATTAAAACCGGCCTCCCCGCTTGGACTATCGCTGTAGTATCCGCCCTGGTGGTTTCTATAACCGCAGGCGTAATCGTCATTCATAACACCAAATCCCATAATCAAATACAGGAGACGACCAGCACCAAACAGCCAGCCCCCAATCCCCAACACCCAACACCCAATACCCCAACCCCCAACTCCCAGCTCCCAACATCCAACTCCCAACTTCCAACAGCCAACTCCCAACCCCCAACCCCCAACCCCCAACAGCCAACGGCTAGCGACCGAGTCCAAAATTCAGAGTCCAAGGTTCAAGGCTCTAGGTTCAAAGTTCAAAGTTCAACTCCTAACAGCCAACAACCAACCTCCAACTCCCAACAACCAACGGCCAACCCCCAATCTCCAACACCCAACTCTCAACGGCCAAAACTCGGTCCTCCCATAGAGATAAAAGTGGACACCATCACCCAGATGGAGCCTACGGAAGAGCAGTTGCGCCAGGGGAATAGCAGGATTTTTTAGTGATTATCGTGCAATCAATTTCGAAGGCCTGATACGGTCCACAACCACTGTTTGATTCTCTTTGTGAAAGATGTAAACCCATTTTTTGTTGTGCGACACCATGTGACATGCTTTAGGGTTTAATCGACGGATGGTGGCATATTGGCTGGGATGATAGAAATTGGCGAGAAAGGAAAGATTTTGGATTTCACAGGCCATGATATCGACATATTTGTGTGCATTCTCTCGTGACATTACCTTCTTTAAGAAATCCATTAACTATGCAATGTCCATCTTTGCAGAAGTGCTGACTTCAATTTTATAGGTTGTCATAATAATCGTCTATCATGGTGTGAATAATTCCAAAGTACTCTTCCACGGTCATGCGATCCGATTTGCAAATTGTTTCAGTGGAAGTGGTTTTGTTGGTTGAGCCATCCTTTTGTACAGCTGTCTGGCCATAGATGATAGCTGGTTCCACGACTTTGGAGGTGTATTCGGTCGTCTTGTATTTTTTTCGTTTCATTTTACATGATTTTTGATTTTGCAAAAGTAGTGTTTTTTATGATAATCAGAGGAAAATACAAAAAAAGAAGCGCCTTTACGGGGCGCTTCTTTGGACCAGATGATGTTTAAGTACATTATTTCTTCGGCACATTGGCGAGCACTTCGACGAGGAAGTCGAAGAACTTACCCACCGTTTCGATGTTGACGCGCTCAACGGGTGAGTGCGGGTGCTCGATGGTGGGTCCGAAGGATACCATATCCCAGTCAGGATAGCAGGCACCGAAGAGACCGCATTCGAGACCGGCGTGAATAGCCATGATCTTGGGTTCTTTGTTGAACTTTTTCTGATAAACGGTTTGGCAGGTCTTCAGGATTGGAGACTCCATGTTGGGTTTCCATCCGGGATAGCCACCCGTGAGTTCGATACCACATTCGGCGAGCTCAGCGATAGCGGTCATACGGTCACCGAGAGCGTTCTTGGCGCTGTCAACGGAGCTGCGGAGCAGACAGGTGACGGTCATGATGCCGTTCTCTGCCTTCATGGCGGCCACGTTGTTGGAGGTCTCCACCAGATTCTCCATGGAGTCGCTCATGCGGAGCACGCCATTGGGAATAGCAAACACCATGTTGAGGAACTGGTTCTGAGCCTTGGTGCGGATTACTTTCTTGGGAGTATCCACAGCCTTGACGCTCACGGACAGGTTCTCTTCCGTAGCGGAGAATTCAGCCTTAACGGTAGCTTCAAACTTCTTGGCGAAGGTCTTGAATGCGTTGGCTTTCTTGGCGGGTACGGCCAGAATGGCTACAGCCTCGCGTGGGATGGCATTGCGCAAACTGCCACCGTTGATGTTGGCAATGCATGCGCCATACTCCTTCACTGCGATGGTGAGGAACCGGATGGCTATCTTGTTGGCGTTGGCACGGCCCATGTTAATGTCCATGCCGGAGTGGCCGCCGTGCAAACCCGTGACGACGAGCTGGAAGCCCTTCATGTCCTCAGGAGTCGGCATGGTCGTGTACTTGCGCTCGAAGTTGGCGTCCATGCCACCGGCGCAACCCACATAGAGTTCACCCTCAGTCTCGGAATCCAAATTGATGAGGATTTTACCTTTCACGAAGCCTTTCTTCAGACCGAAGGCACCAGTCATGCCAGTCTCCTCGTCAATGGTAACCAGAATCTCCAGCGGACCATGTTTCACGCCAGGAGTGGTGACACATGCCAATGCAGCGCACACGCCAATGCCGTTGTCAGCACCCAGCGTGGTCTTGTTGGCCCGTACCCAGCCGTTGTCAATTATCGGCTCGATGGGGTCTTTCAGGAAGTCGTGCTTCTTGTCGCTATCGGCTTGCGGCACCATGTCGGTGTGGCCTTGCAGAATGACAGGCGTGCGGTTCTCCATACCCTTTGTGGCCGGAATGGTGAACAGCAGGTTTCCGGTCTTGTCCTGCTCAACTTTCACATTGTGCTCCTTGGCCCATTGCTTCATCCATTTGATAGCAGCTTCTTCGTGTTTGGACGGATGCGGAGCATCACACAAATTTGCAAAATTCTCCCACAAATCATGGGGATACAGTTTCAATAGGTCTTTGTTCATTTTTTATTGGGTTTATAAGGTTATAAAGTTCGTAAGGTTTGTAAGGTTTGGTTTCAACCCTCCGCCTTCACATTCGGTTTTCCCCAGAATCTCAGTACGGCGATTTCAGCGAGGAAGCAGAGTAGGGATAGTATGAGGAAGAGGAGCCATAGGGGCTTCCCGTTGAGCTTGTCAGTAGCTGTTTTGGCGATGTTCTTGGTGTTTGCACTTATTACATCAATGTTATTTCCGGAGGAGCGTGCCATCTTCTTCAGTTCGCTTTCCGAGTAGCAGCTGAGGTCGGACTCTCTGCGGTTTTGGTTAAAGGCTAGGGTTCCGATGATAGCGCCGTCCTTCAAAATGTCGTAGAATCCGCCTTCCTGCACCTGGTCGTGGAAGTAGAGGGCGGTCTCGTTGCCGAGGCTGCGCTGTTCGGGTATGAACTCGAACTTGGTGCGCCGTGATTTTATGGAGATGCTGCCGTCGCCGGAGTTGCTGCGCAGAGGGATGGTTTGCATCTGGTCAATACCGATAATGTTGTAAAGCTTGCCTTGAATGGCACTCATGATGCCGATGTTGTGCAAGGCTACAAATTCCAGGGCATGACGGTGGGCATTACCGTATTCGTCGATCAGAGCCACGGCGGAGAGGATCACCTTTCCTTTTTCTACAGGATAGACGCTCAACATGGGGGAACCGTCTTCCAGCAGCATGACCGTTTCACTGCCGTTCTGGCCGCCGCTGATGGCGTGGTGCTGGAGGGTTACCGGCATGTCAAGATGCTCGGTTGGGTTATCCAAGGCACCTTTGAAATAGATGCTCTCAGTGTTGATACCGCTGCATTTCAGCTCTTTCTTGAGGAGAGCGCCGTATGTTCCCGCGCCCAGATTGCCCAGAAACTGTTTCCAGCTCTTGTCCATCTCCTTGGCTGGAAAGACCAGCAGCGTGCCGCCGCTTTTCACAAACTTGGTGAGCTCGTCGGCAAGTCCGGAGGACAATTTGGGCACCTCACTGAGAATGACCACATCGCAGCCTTTCAGCAAGGAGTAGTTGACCTGCGTGTAAGGCATGGTCTGATAGTTGAAAACAGAATCCTTGCCGTAGAGGGATTGCAGGAACCGGTTGTTGTCCTTTTCCTGTATGGCGATGATGTTGGTGTTGTCAGTGACGTTGTAGGTGAAGAACAACTGGTCGTCGAACGTGATGGGTGCGTCCTCGATGACCAGGCGGGCGCATTGGGTGCCGGTCTCGTCCACATTATAGGTCATGCGGCAATCCATATAGTCGCCAGCCTTGAGGTCGATGGCGGCGATGGCTTTCTGCTTGTCGTTCACATACAGTTTCACGGGCAGCATGTTGAGGTCTTTGCTGCCATAATTGTGCACCCGGGCCATCAGGGTTACCTGGTTGCCGACTTTGAAGATGGGGGAGAGGAACCAGCAGCTGTCGATGCCCACATTGGAACGCTCTTCAACAGGCATGGGCACTAGGAATGTGGTGGTGTTGCTGTCGGATTTCAGCTGGGAGATGCTGAAGTTGTTCTTTTGAAAGTCGGAGATATAGTAATGGACAATGTTGCTCTTTTGGGAGTTGGCGCATGTGTTCTGTTCGAAGGCAAGTATCTCTCTCAGTGAATGGCTGTTGGGGGAGATTTGGACCTTGTCGAGCATCTCCAGCATCTGGTCGCGGTTCAGAATGTGCGACTCTTCACCGGAGAAATCATGGGTGGTGAGCACAAAGTCATCGGAGAAATCGAAAGCGTTGACGATGGCCTTGGCGGCATCCGTAGCATCGTACAACAGGGCGCTGTTCTCACTATGGGCTCCCATGGAATAGGAGTTGTCAAGGAAGACTGTGATGAGGTTGCCGTGTTTGTTTTTCTGCCCTTTGGCGGGGATATAAGGTTGGGCGAAGGCTAGAACCAAAGCAGCGATGCCAAAGATGCGCAGTGCCAGCACCACCAGCTGCTGGATAGTCTGTTCCCTCCTGGTCTTCTTCTTGATGTCCTCCAGCATTTTCACGTTGGAGAAATAGATAGTCTTATATCGTCTGAAGTTGAACAGATGTATGAGAATCGGCACAAGAATGGCGAAAAGACCGAAGAGTAGAAGAGGATTGGAAAATGCCATAATTCGCTACTTTTACAAGGCCGCAAATATACAAAAAAAATGAGCTGTCGGGGATTGGTCATGGGTGAAGTCGGTGAAAGGGGTGCTTGAGGGGAGTTAGGAATTGGGAGTTGGGAGTTGGGAATTGGGAATTGGGGGATATATTAAAGACCAATGACCAAAGCCCAACGACCAACGACCAACAACCAAAGCCCAACAACCAAAGCCCAATGACCAATGGCTAAAAGCCAGCATTACCTTCGTGCGCAAGTATCTCCTCCTCGCTCAGACCTGTGGCCTTGGCCACATCGGCGAGAGAAACACCCAAATCCAAGAAGTTCCGCGCCGTTTGGAAGAGCGCTTCTTCTTTACCTTGTTGCATTCCTTGCTGTATTCCTTGCTGCATCCCTTGTTGTAATCCTTGCTGTATCCCTTGCTCATAGCCCTCCTGAAGTGAGTGTCGGCGCATGCATTCCAAGGCGTCCTGCACATCCTCGTATTCAAAGATGCTCTTCTCATAATCATTTTTTTCCATAGTTGTGAGTTTTGACATTTGGCACACTTCAAACAACTTCCGG
>CAJODA010000003.1 GCA_905233745.1 uncultured Bacteroidales bacterium | reverse complement strand
ACAAAACCTCCTCCATTGTCAGCGCGGCCATTAATCTTGGTGATAAGTAACGCCTTCGAGCATCTCTTACCATCAACAATCTTAAATTCCTGTGTTGTACCAGTGCTTCCCATTGCTTGAAGTTTACCTTTAAGGTAATCCAAATATTCCTCTTTGGAGGTTAATTCCTGAAACACCCAAAATGAAGCATAATGCATATCATCTGCCAAATCATCCTCAATAACGGAAGCGTCGTAAGTTTGATAGGCTTTAGCCAACTTTTCTAAAAATTTAATTTCTCTATTCATGATTATTCTGTTTTAGTTTGAGAGCAAGGCCTCATATATCTGTTCTGTACATATATTTGTTGGTAATTATCCTAACTTCCTCATAAGTAAACCCCAAATCTTCGTAAAGTTTATAGGCTTCTTCGCCCAACCGTTGATGTTCTTCGCCTCCGTGCATTAAGATGAAAATATTAGAGCAGTTACTAATCATATATTCAAGAATCTGTCTGTTTTTTATTTGCTTGATATACGGCACGATTTTTTCGTATGAATTATAGAATGGTCTGAACTCTTCTATTTGCCTCTTTGTCATTCCAAAATATACGGCGGCTTTCTCCAAATAAGAAAAAGCCCATGACATTTCATGCATTGGTACACCTTTCATTGTGAGATATTCAAGTTGAAAGTACAATGCACACCTTTGTTCTGCCGCCAAAGTATCATACGGCGGTAATGGTTTCCGTGTTCTATTAAATAATCCCATTTTTCTTTAATGTTTCTCTAAATATAAATTATAGCCCAAGGGAGCATGCCAAGTGCATCCACATTCCGCACATTCAAACCCGTAATCCTCGTCCCATACTTTCCAGCTTCCGCAATATGGACATCTGAAACTTGTTACAACTTTTTTGTTTGGGAAGTTAAAGTGTTCAACGCATTCTTGTAATGCTGCATGGCAATATTGCTTTGTCACTTTCTCAGTCTCTTCTATAATGACAGAAGTGTACCTCTTTCCATAGCCATGACTATCTGCCCTCTCTTTCTCCGTCGTGTCTTTTAGAAAAGCATACATCACATCCATTAATTCATGGGCGATTGGAGAATCATAGCCCTCGCAGAATAAAGCATTATTTGCATTCCCACCAATTCTTTTCAAAAGCGCATTTGTGTATCTTTTTCTGAAGGATTCTTCTGGTGTAAGCTGGTCTTCAGCAGGGTCATCTTCTATATGATTGTTATAGACATTACTGTTCTCCAATATTTCTTTCCTTTCTTTCATCCAACCAATCATCATGGCACAAACGGTATTCTCTTGGGCAATGTTGAAATTGAAGGCCTCTTGTTCTTTTTCTTTCTCTGTCATTTCTATCATTTTGGACAGAAATGACAAGGGGAATTGCTCCAGATCTTGCAAACATCTTTTCTTAACATCTTTGATTTCGCAGCTGTATTGGCTACATAAGCGATTAACAGAGTTGATTTTCTCTTGAGCATCATTATCTGACAATAGAGAGAAATCCACACCTAGAAGTGCCTGTAATTGAGATGCTTTTGCAGGATTTTCGGATTTATATTTTTCCCAATATGTCGTTGTTTCACGTTTAACTTCTTCTTTTCCTGCATCTGCTGATACCATCTGCGTATTTACATTTTGATGTATATTGTCGTTGGATGGAGTTGTCGCCTCACTTTTGGCTGAACGCTTCTCCTCTTCCTTTTTCTTCCCAAAATATATCAAAACAATGCCTAAAGCCAGCCAAAACAAAGGTCCGAAAACACTGTGCCCTGCGGCGAGACCTCCTATGAGGGCGAGACCACCTATTACTGCAAAAACATAACCTGCAATTTTCATAATCTATTCCTCCATTTTTTCAGGTTCAACATTATCAATTTTCTTTGAACAAAGCACTGCAATCAATCCGATGACGACATTGAGCAGCGAGATGGCGAATGCCAGTCCAAAACCTATTTTCCGAGTGCGGCCCAAGCAGCCGACACCATACGCGAGGCTTACCGCAATAATTAGCAAAAGTATGTGCTCCATGTTTATGTTTATTTTAATCTAATAATATGTTTTATTCTATGTTCCGCAAGCTCTTTTCGTTGCGGCTATTGGCGCATTTTCGTGATTTTCCGTAGGAGATTCCGCTCGCTCACTGCGTTCGCGGCGGAATGGTGCGCACGACCGTGTGAGACCAAGGGGGAGAAGATGGGCGGCGGAGAAAATCTGCCGTTGCCTGAACTTTCACGACCGCCGCCCATCTTCTCCCCCTTTTCCCCTGTATGCGGCACACCATTCCGCCAGTGACGATAGGAATTGGCGGAATCTCCTTCGTTCAAAGACAAATTTCCACGAAACAGTCTGAGTCATCATTGCGAAACTTGAGTGATTATCCCCACCTCATCCAACACCAAACTGCGGTCGAGGGGGATGTATTTCGCTTCACCGGAACGCCCCGTGATGTAGTAGTTCTTGGCCAGATCATCGCTGAACCGGCTTACAAAGGCGGAACGGATGCGGCTGCACTTTTCATTGATGGAATTGCGGGTGGAGTCAACCAGATCGTCAATGCTTTGCACCATTTTAACCGAATCATCACGATTCGATATACGGTAGTAAATCTGCAGCAACTCCTCGCGATAATCCACCAACTCTTTGAACCTCAATCCTTCGGGATGGCGCAGGAAGAAAAAATAGACGACCTTGGAGAGTGTCGGCAGGGAGATTTCCATATCGTTGTAGTCGGGCAGGAAAATGCCGTAATCCTTGGTGATGCGAAGCGTGCTCAGTTTGGGATCGGGCAATGCAATCAGTTTCTTGATGACAAAATCGGACACCCCAATCGAGCGCATTTCCTCGATCCGCTGCCGTATCTCGTCCGCCAGCACATCTATTCTCCCCCAGTCCGCGTTGTCTTTGGGGTCTGTGTCCACGTTCTCCCGCAAGCGGCTATAACGCAGGGGCTGTTCAATAAGCGTACTATGAAATGTATTCGAATCAAGACGAGGCACCTGTGCGATGGCGGTCAGCAATTGTTCGAATTGGGTGTCGTTGCTGTACAGAAGTGGGAACAGTGTGAAAACATGGCCGTCTAAAGAAGTCTCTTCATAGCGCATCAGCAGGGGTGGTTCCGTGATTTGCAAAGGCAATTCGGGCATTTCGTCCTCTTTGTCTATCCTGTAGGAGAGGATTTCCCGATAGGTGTCTTGTATCCACGACGGATCGGACTTCGCCTTCTCTATCCATGCGGAATCGGTTTCCGGCCAGTTGTACTCCACAATTTGCGCCAGCTTGTCCAACATCGCGGGCAAATAGGTGAACGATTCGCCCAAAATACGGCAAGCTTTCTCCATATTCTTGTGAAAATACCCGTCGACATCTTCATTCGCGCACGCCTCGACATACATCATCATGCCATATTGAGGCTTAAAAGGCAGGTCCCGGCTGAACAACGCCTTCTGACGATGGACTTCTTTTGGTAGTGTATCATTCATAATATGAGCACTCTTACTTGCAATTATTAACCGGCGCAAAAATACGATATTTCGGGGGTTGAGGGAGGGGTTTGCAAGGCTTGCAGGGAAGGGGTGAAAGTGAACGGATATCCCCGTTTGGGGTGGATATTGGCCGTTTTTTTGCAGTCTAACTTATTCAATCAATATTCCAATATGCTAAAGGATCACCATCAAATATGGTATCTATATCATCATCGCTATATTCCATCTCGTCTTGTGCATAAGATCCATTGTATCTTTCAAATGTGTGATCTTCTTTATCTCTTCCATAATAATTATCTTCACACCTTTTTTCATTATAATATTCACATTCCACATAAGGCTCACCGATATGTGATTCAAAATTCTCTGGAATAATAAAAGACGGAAATAAACCTCTAATTTGCTCCAATGTTTCTTCACTAATAATAAATGCTTCAATATTGTTTACACACCAATATATGTAAGACGGATCCTCCCTTAAAATTTGAAATAATGGTTTACTTTTATGTTTCCCAAATTGAAATGTAGAAAAAACATTGTCAAAATAATAAAAGTCAGTCATAGTAATTTATTTTGGGAGGACTTTTATCAAGTAATCTGGCATAAAAACAGTATAACTGGGTATCCCTGTTACTGAATTGATGAACGAACACAAGCAAAGGAAGTAATCTGAAATACCGACAAGTTTTCCCAAAGATTCTGTCATGACAAATTCCTGTTTTCCAGATAAATAATAAGTGTCTTGGTTTTCATCTGTTTCAAACCTGTCAGAAGGGAAACCGTTGTAGCGTCTCTTTGAAAGAATAGAATCACCATAAAGAGGTCGTTGAGCACCTTTAGCCCATGAACCATAAATTGATTCAATTATCAAATTCTTGTCAACTTTATACTTATTACCATTAGTTAAAGAAATTGATTTAAAAACAGGATATATATTTTTATCGTCACTATACCGAATAAAAAAAGGAGTGACTATTAGATGAGTATTTAAATCACATTGCAACAATGTTGAATATATATCATGAGGCAAATCAGCTCCTTCAAAAAAAGGCACAAAGCCTATAAGAGACATGTCTTCTTGGATTAACTCTGATTTAACTTGACCATGGGCGTTTAACAAACCCTTACTTAATACTATTTCCCTGATTGTTGATACCTGTAATTGTGAATCCATATTTTATTTTTTTGAATAATTAATTCTAAATCAAATTTATCTGATTATTTGTTTGTACCGTTTGCCGCATTTCTCACACATGAATCAACAGACTCTCATAAAAAACTAAATAAATCTGCCATTTTGATAGGTAAGTGAATGGTCGTTCCTATAAAGTAGCAGGGACGGATTATTCATAAGCTCAACATCGTTCTCTACCGCCTTCCCATTGAGCAGTTCTTCTATGTTAGTTGTAGACTATTAATAATATTCCTTTCGTTACAATGGATATTTCCGTCAATTTTTGCCATATTCAAAAATATATCATTTGCAAAGTCCTGTTTTTCCTTATTCATCATACTGTATTCTTTTTTTAGGACAGCAAAATCAAGCATATCCATATGATCAAATTCAGCAGATGAAAGTCCAAAATTCTTCATTACGGATTTGATGTATTCCACCTCCTTGGGATGGATTACTGAATCCGCCTCCATTATCATGGTGAGGAGATGGAGTATTGTCCTCTTTTCCTGTTCGCTAAAATTGCTCATGATTCTATGTTGTTTATGAAGAAATCGTGATATTTGCTATTACCAAGATTAAGAATGAAAAGGTTCCGCTTTGCTCGTGTGATAGCAGTATAAATCAAAGCCGGAGAGTTCTCGTTTTCAACAACATTGTACACATCATCCTCAATTGAGCCATCGGGCTGTAGAATCAAAATAATCGTAGGGGACTCCCAACCCTTAAAACTGTGTATTGTAGCCATCTTTATGCCTGCATAGTCTATCGTAAAATGAACCTTTTTTACTCTACGAATGCTGTCAATATCAGCTTTCGGCCACTTGCTGACAGCCTGTATCCTATCATACTCCTCCTTGGTTTCAAATGTTGTAATTGGCCGTTCTCCACCATTCTTGATGTATGCATCCTCGATACTTCGGAGAACGCTGCATGTCTGAGAGAGTAACGTCACATCCCGACGATTCAGTTTGAACTCATTTATTATCCATAAAACATTGGAGCAAAGCGTTCCTGCGGTAATAGCACTCCCTACATTCCAATATTTAATGTGGAATTGCTCGAAAGGAAGTATGCTCTGTTGTGCCAACGGCTCAGAGTAATCGAAAAACGACTCCTGAAAGAGTGTGGAGAGACGGGTTATTTCTGGATTCTCAATTCTAAAAGCGACATTTGAATTTTCGTTTATTTGAGTCCAAGGTCCTGGCATTCCAGGAATCCGAGGCATGTGATGTTCATCTTGCTGACGGCTGTAAATATTTTGCCTGCCATCACCGAAAACGACGAACTCGCCTCCCTCTTTGAGGAAGTAGTTTTTTATCACAAGATACCATGCGTATCTATAATCTTGTGCCTCATCGAAAAGGATGGTGTCATATCGCATAGTACGATTCTTATATCGCTCAAAGAAGTTTTCGTCGTCCCAATCGTCAATGTAAGGCTTCAAATTATGGTTGTTCGCCTGCGACTTAAAAAATTGGTGATAGTTGGTAATATCAAATTGACTCCAGTTAAAATCGGCGGCGACCTGACTCATTCTGTATTTGATATAGTTCACCAAAGTAAGGTTGAACGTCAGTACAAGCACTCTGCCTCCTGTTCTGACCTGGGCATTCACAGCCCTCCATGCAAGGACTTGAGTCTTTCCCGATCCTGCAACACCCTTAATCTTCTGATCCACACTCTTGCTTTGCGCCAGTTCGCGCTGCCTTTTTGTGGGTGTAATGCTTTCATTGCCTTCCTTGTAACTATGCCATCCCTTACTGGTTATGAGTTCCAACACATTCTTGCACAAATTGTCAGTGAAATACCTGTTATCCCAAGAAAGGTTCAATTTTTCAAGGAGATCGTTAGCCAGTATATCATCCCTATAAATTCGACATGTATGTTTGTACTCTTTGTTCACCTTGATTCCCTCCCCGTCCTTCTCTGTCGGGAAGAAAACAGCCTGCTTGATGACCGACCAATAACACTTATCCAACAAGGCTTTTCCAAAAACATCCCGTAGATGTACATTAAACAAGTTACGTTGATAGACTTCCGTTCTCTCAAATTGAGCTTCCGCATTATTCTTATCATTGCAGACATTGAAGATTAGCATACCCTTTCCTGGCCTCACTACCACAATGTCTGGAATATCAGTTGATATGTGAGGCTGAATGAAGATGCTGTCGAAATTACTCAACTTGGCTCGCATGGCGTTGTATGCGTTGAGGATGTTGTCATCAACAATCCCCCTTAACGATTCCGCCACATAACTGTAGTCATCAATGAATGTGGCTGCATCCGCCTTCTCGACGTAACTCTCGTTGATGTTGTTGGAGGACAAAGAAAAGCACATCGTTTCGCATCCAAAAGGATGGTGCGTCACCGTGTATGCATACGGATATTGGGAAATCCTCGAAAAGACATTTTTTTCTGGGAAGAAACTTGCAAAGTCTGAAATGCGGCTTTCTCCTCTCATCGCTGGACCCACACACACTATCTGCTGTTTTCTCGTGAATGAAGCCACCTTCTTTGCCAGCCATCTCAAATTCAATGTCCGAATATCAAGGATATTTGAAAAGAGATGGATGGCCATCGGTGCCGATGACGTAATCTCCGACAAGTCGTTGGACTCCTCTGAACTGGGGATGCACTTGTTAATGGCGATAACCTCCACTCTGTGGTCTATAGTACGCTTCACAAATGCCTCTGCTCGCCGCAAGGCAGGCTCGGACGGCTCAATGAGCGTTATGCGTTTCAACCCGTATGCTTTCCCGTGCTCTTCGAGCATGTCATGCAAAGTAAGCGATGCTATACCCTGGCCGCATCCCCAATCCACTATTTCGTAGTTGGTTAGAGTTTCAAACGGGAAATTCTGCAATGCCGCTCTACACTTGATGAAGTGCATCTCACCATATGCTGCAATGTAAGCATTCAACTGTTCTTCTGTTTGCAAAATAGCTCTGCCGTGATTTGTGGCATCCCATGGTCGAGCCTTTATGTTGTCAGGAAGTAACGAAGTGCAGTACCTTATCAGTTCTTGAGTGTCCATGTAAATCAAATTTAATTATTGTTCAGGATCTCATAATTACCTTCCAGTTATTGTTTCGCCCAGTTTATTGGTTTCGTGTCTTTCCCAATTACTCACCGCTACCTCCTTGCTCGCATTCGCATAGCAATACTCGCAAAGGTGCGGACAGGTGTTGTATTCGCCAATGTCCTTGCTTGCGATGCAGCCGCAGAACTGACGCTGACCCTTGTCGCTATTGTTCTTTCGCTTGATGGCGTATTGGGTGGCGTTGAGCATGATGGCATTTTCGGGAATAGGTTCTGTGCCAAACAAGGAATTCTCGACAGTTTTCACATCCACACCAAGAAACTCCATCAAAGTTTTGTCTTTATAAGCGAAACGAATGATTATGTCGTCATCCACGCACTTGTTGTGCAAGATGCCGTACTTTTCAATGTCGATTTTCTCACCGCAGGTGGCCAATTTGTAGTTCCACTTTTGGTTGAGTGTTGAAAGCCGGACCGCAAAATCTTCCATCTGATCAGGTTCCCATTCTCGGTAGTTGACGTGGTTCTTCTCCAGATTGGCTTTCACTTTCCTGTAGGAAGCGATATCGGCATAGCTGAACACCAACTTCTCCGTATAGCCATATAGTTGGTCGCCAATGTGTTCGATTTTCCCTAACAGTTCGTCAATGTTGACTTGGTTTGTGAGAATCAGTGGGTCGAAACGCCATATCACCCGACCTTTCCCTAGCTTGTCCGCCAATCGTTTGAACGTGTCAATTCTTTCCTCCAACGGGGGCACTCCTTTCTCCAACCCTTCTTTCTCATAGTCGTTCAACGTATGTTGAATGTAGCAACCAATGTTTCTGTCTTTCAGCTCATCAAGATGCTGTAGTAACGGCTTCGCGTTCTTCGACCAAAACACAATGAAACGGGTGTTTTGATAGGAAATGTAACTGTTTACCCCATTAAAGGGATTTTTCCACGCAGAGTAGCCCACTTTCAACCGATGGAAGAACCAGTCGGCATAGAATGCCGGTATGTCGGTGCTCCGGCTTGCAGAGACAATGACAGGGGCCTGTGCTTCCACCATTTCGCCTTTATCACGCTGAATCTTTATTTTTTTCCACTGGGACATAGTCTTGTTTTTGACTTTGCAAAAATAAACATTATTATGAGAACCTCAATTTTTACCGTTTTCGCGTCACGACCCCAGATTATGCGAGGTCAGTTGAACAAAATCTGAAAATATGATGCTGTAATTTTACGTGGTATTTATATAATTTGGTCAGTTTTTGTTTTTTAACTTTTCAAACACAACACAGTATTCCAATTATTTTCAATTAGCTAAATCATTAATTCATTTCAAATCGCATGATTGTGCTCATACCGGAACGTTATTGACTGGTTTCTAAAGAGTATTGAAAACCGCGCCTGGAGCAAATCCAATCACCTATATGTACATTTGAAAAGCTTTTCTCCATGTGACCGAACACAATAGTGCCTCTTAACCTTTAAAACCATCAAGAATCCTATTCTTTTTTTCCCCGTTGTAGAACTGAGGAAAAGAATCGTCTATTCCTTCACTCCCATATTCCTTTAGGGATTGGAAAACATCAGCTGCATCTGCAACGAAATTTGAGTATGCCCCAGTCGTCCATTTAATACTCTCACTCCCCAGAAAGGGATTTGCCGCATTAAAATAGGTTGTTTTTTGAGATTTTCCTTGCTTAAACAGGTTAAATCCTCCAGGACACCCAAAGAACATGGAATTTGTCAATATTGCTCGGTCATGAAAATTTTGACACTTAACGATGGTCACTTCAAAAGAAAATGAATTATACTTTTGTAACAATTCTTTTATTTTTTCCAATCTAGGCTCAACAGGTAGATCGGTGCTTTTATCTGTTCTGATTTTTGAGAATATTGTTATCTGGATTGGCACACTGATACTGGACGGAAGCAATGAATCAAAAATACCTTGCAAATTTTCAACCATTTCATCTGTATCATTTAGTATATAGTTGTCAATGATTATTATTGAGTTATAGGGCAATTTACCAACGGACTCCAATAATGATTTCCAAGTGTTTTTTGAATTATCACGAATAGCTTTCCCATTGTCTTTTAAAACAAAGCCAAAATCTTTAATGTTTTCCATGTTTATTGCCAGAACGCCATATCCACCCATAGCCTTTTCGCATTGCTCGCGATCTTTACATGTAAAATAGTAGCCATTTAAATCAATTTCATCCTCGTTATCAAAATCAACATCATCGAAATGTTTTATTTGAAGTTCTCCGTTTTGTTGCTTCATGAATAGAGCATACATAAACCGTTCGAAAGAAGATAAATCTGCACATTCATCTTTCTTTGCTGCTTTTACCTTACGCTTGTATATGTCTTTCGAAAATTCGTTTATCTCATCGTTTGACATGTTGAGATATAGCTTTGTGTATGTATCACTTATAATATCTTTTATTCTATTTATTAACAGCCATTCATCGGGATTGCAAAATGTATCTGATGCCTCCAATTTTTCAATGCACATTCTGATGAATTCTTTTTCACAATATATGTTTTTCCTATATTTCATCTCTTTATAAAATAAGCTTTTTAGACCACTTCGTTGCTTCATCAAAGAATCCTTCGCCAAATGTATCATCAAGATAACCGTCTGCGCATATTTCTATCTTTCGATTGGAAGACATTCCGGTAATTTCATTTTTTTCCGCATAATTTAAAGAAATATCATTTGGCACAATAGCATTTTCCTTATCTGCAACCATAACTTGAAGTTTGCGAATAAGATATTCGCTGTGAGTTTCAATAATGAAGTGGATGTTGTATTTCTGGTATGCTTCCACAAACATATCTGCCAACAATGATTGGTATTTCGGATGGAGATGAACTTCGGGTTCCTCAACACAAATTACTTGAGGATGTCTTTCAAAATAGAGATTTTTATGATCTGGTTTGCCGTCATGCCATGGTGTTTGAGGATTTTTCTCGTCGGTTGGCTTAATAGAATTGTCTATTAACAAAAGCAAAGAAACGAGTTGGGTGATACCATACCCTTCGTCTGCAAGCAATTGTTTTTCACCATTTCTTTCAATAAACACTTTAATGCGTCCTTCATCATCGCCTGTTGTAAAAATTTTACAACCATTGCCAAGGAATTCTTCCAGCCAATGGTTCACAAAACTGCCTGGTTTATGATAATATGGATGAAAAATATCGGACCACTCTTCATCGATTATTTTCGCACTATTAAAATCAAACAAAGCCTTGCTCATTTTATTGCTGTCCTCAACAGAATAAGTGCGTCTGATTGCTGCTGAACCCGAATCAATATATTCCACATTTTCAATGAACTTGGGAGAAAACACTTCATCTGCAACCAATTCCAAAAAATGTTCTATTATTTGTCTTTCTGGGTATTGTGCCGCCAAAAGTTCCTTAAACTCTTCATCAGTCTTGCAGTAACGTCTCTTGTTCTTTATTCTTTGGTCTCTGCTGAATATCCAGTCATGCCAGTCTGATAGCTGTCTGATATTATACATTTC
Organism: uncultured Bacteroidales bacterium; assembly: GCA_905233745.1. Taxonomy (GTDB): domain Bacteria; phylum Bacteroidota; class Bacteroidia; order Bacteroidales; family WCHB1-69; genus F23-D06. The sequence goes on along the minus strand of CAJODA010000003.1, from coordinate 72,971 downwards.
AACATTGATTTCGCTTACTTGTATTTGTGACATGATGCTTTTTAACTCTTGGGAATAATGAGCATATTCGTTTTGAGACTCTTCGTTATCTCTTTTTTTTAGTAAATCAATTTCTTGAACTAATTGATGGTATTTACTTACCAAAGAGAAAGCATTGAAATTTTGAGTAATAGAATCTGTGTGTTTATTGTTTTGTTCTTCATGTTCCATTCCCCAAAGGGTTGTGTTTTCTTCAAAGATTATTGTTCCATCAGTTTTTTCTATGGTGTACTTGTACAAAAAACCATCATTAAGATCGTCGTTCTTCTTAGACTTGAAAAAACGCTTGACACGAACATCTTCTTGAAGATAGTTAGACCATACTTTATATGCAAATACTATCTCATTGTCAGCCGCGTTTTTATGAAGCACCTTCTCATAGTTACCAAGTCTGAGGTCTTTTGTGTAGAGTTTTAATGAGGGCGATACGACTCTTCTGTGATTAGGCATTCGGCTTAATAGCACAAGTGCTTTTGCCATAGAACTCTTGCCGGCACTATTGCATCCGGTCAAAATGGTGATAGGGGCGAGTTCAAAATCGGCACCTTCTTCGCCAAAAGAGCGGAAGTTTTTCAGACTGAAAACCGGGTTCATGTTTTTGTTATTTTCCATATTCTTCTCTGTTTGTTTTTTCGTTTGCAAAAATACAACGGTGCCGCGCAATCTATTTTCGCTCATTTTCTTTCCTCTGTGCCAATTTTCTCACCATGGGCTACCATATACTCAAGTAGTGGTTATCGCTGAAACACCAGGATGGTTATCATTGAAATATCTTATCAATCATCTTTCTATAGGATTAGCGAGATGCAAAAATACAAAAAATCACAATGCCTGATACGCTTGAAGTTGGGCGGTCAGACGGTCGCGCACTTTCTGCTGAATGTCAGTGGGTGAAAGAACCAACAACTCTTTGCCGAAAGACGATAATTCCCGGATCAGTTCGTAGTTCTCGATGCACTCAATGGAGAAGAACGCGCCACCGTCAAGCTTCGGGTATTGTTGGCGCAATTCCTTTTCCTTCTCTCCTTTATAATGCCGCTGGGACTCGTGCAAGGGTTTTGTGGCAACATAATCTTTGGAATTGTCGCTGACCCAGAAGAGGATGGTCTGCAATGGATTGCCTTCGATAAGCGTCACTCCGATGATGTCCTCGAAACATTCGTTGAGGTCGCCATCGTATTCCTTATAATGACGTGCGGGCAACGGGACGAACTTGTCCAGGCGGTCGAGGGCGAAGCTGAGCAGCTTGCCCGTATCTTCGGCAGCAGCGATGAGGTACCAGCGACGGTTGTACTCCTTGAGCAAGTAGGGATAAACGACCACCACACGGTCTGTATCTGGCGTGTCGAACTTGTGGAAATGCAACTCCACCACCTGTTTCTGCGTGATGGCAGTGAACAACTCGCCCAGCAAACTCTTTCCTTCCAAAGGATTCTTAGTGAACGACACAATCTGGCGGTCGGTCTTCACTTTGAGACTTTCCCTGAGCCTTTCCAAACCCTCAAGATTCGGCAGACCGTCAAATTGCCCAAGGAGGGTGAAGGCTTCGCCAAGCAGATGTTTCTCGTCATCCGTAAGCTTCTGCGTGAAGATGGAGAACGATGGATCCGCATAACGATGGCAACTTTTCTTGATCGTCTTGAGAGTTCGTGGACTTACATCATCAATCTGATAATGCTCTATTTCAGCGACAAAAGGGCTTTCGTATTCCAAATAATGAAGGTCAAGTTCAATGGTTCGACGGCTTACATGCTGTTCCCTTTCCTCCAACTCCTCGTTGACCAACCGGCACAAATCCTCAGTCGAATAGTTGTGGTAACGGTTGGCCAACAACTTGTCGAGAATGTAGTAGCGTGTGACAGCGTTTTTGTTTGCGGGCATAATGTTTCGATTTTTCAGCCGCAAAAATACGAATAAATCACGAAACCTATTTTCGCGAAAATAAGATTTCAGGCATCTCTAATTGGCCACCAGCCTGGTGGCCTTTTTCGTCAATTACTCGTTGACGAATTGCAACTCTCTCATTATAAGAGGTCCAACTTTGTTTTAGTTCTTCGTTTCCACCCCTGGTCACCGTATCCCCAATATCCGGTGCGTCTGCAACGACAACCGCCACCCTTTGTGGTTCAGTACCGCCTGCACGCAAGCCGCCATGTTGGCCTGACATTGGAGCGGGTCGTCGCTGTAGCAGGGCTGCAAGAAACGATGCTTGGCCTCGATATGGTCATACTGCGCCAAATCCTGTCCGCAATACACCACTTTGAGTTCGTCGCAGCGGGTGAGCACACAGGGCACAACTCCCCCACCCTCGAACGCCTCCTTCGGTGATAGCGTCACCCAGTCGATGCCCTCCGAAAGCACGCGCGTACCGTTGGTTTCGATTGTCACCGGCAGACCGGTCTTGGTTTTCAACGCATGCACAAATTCATCATCGGCAAACAGCGACGGCTCTCCACCCGTTAGCACAATCAGCTGTGCATTAGGATATTGTGCGATATCATCTATAATTTCGCTTGAGGTCATAGGTTTAGACTCCCGATGGTCCGTATCGCAGAAGGCACAATGCAAATTGCACCCGCTGAAGCGCACAAACACGGCGGGCGTACCGGTATGGTAACCCTCTCCCTGAAGCGAATAGAATATCTCGTTAATCGGATACATCATTCGAAATTTTGAACGACATCGTCCGCCATGTAGGAGGCCTTGTTGTCGCGAGACTCCCACACATCCGCACGGTAGCAGTTGGGCACCGTATCCACAATCCATTTGGCCAAATTTTCGGCCGTGGGGTTGAAGTCAAGTACTTCGTTTAAGTTCTTATGGTCTATCCTGCCATGGATCAGCCGTTTGATTTCCGTGAAATCGCACACCATACCGTTGCTGTCCAATTCCTTGGCACGGCAATACACATTGATTTTCCAATTATGACCATGCAAGTTCTCGCATTTGCTCTCGTAGTCGAGATACAACTGGTGGCAAGAGGAGATTTCTAAGGTTTTTCGTACGTAATACATTTAGAGTTAAAAGTTTAAAAGTTTCAAGTTTCAAGGTGAAAGGTACAAGGTACAAGGTTCAAGGTTCAAGGTTCACCGTTCACCATTCACCGTTTACCATTCACCGTTTACCATTCACCGTTTACCATTCACCATTCACCGTTCACCATTCACCGTTCACCATTCACCATTCACCGTTCACCATTCACCGTTCACCATTCACCGTTCACCATTCACCGTTTACCATTCACCGTTTACCATTCACCGTTCATACACTGTCTTGTCGTGGATGCCGGCCTCGCGGAGGGCTTCGCGGCGTTCGCAGCAGGTGCCGCATTTGCCACAATGGTGCTCCCCACCCTTGTAGCAGGAGTAGGTCTCGCTGTAGTCCAGTCCCAACGCCTTGCCATGCAGCGCGATGTCCTTCTTGCTCAGCAGCGTATAGGGGGCAAAGACCGTCACATTCTCATAGGTGCCGGCAGACATGGCCTCCGACATGGCCTTTATGAATTCCGGGCGGCAGTCGGGATAGATGGTGTGGTCGCCGGAGTGGTTGGCAATCAGCACTTTGGTCAGCCCGTTGCTCTCGGCTATGCCGCACGCGATGGACAGCATGATGCCGTTGCGGAAGGGCACCACCGTGGATTTCATGTTCTCATCATCGTAATTACCCTCCGGGATGTCGTCGGGAGACTGCAACAGTGAACTTTTGAAATAACGGTGCATGAAATCCAATGGAATAATCAGATGTTTGATGCCCAAACGTTTACCGTGCAATATAGCATAATCATGTTCGCGGGCATTCTGTGTTGATCCGTAATCGAAAGTGATGGCTATGGCAATTCTGTCCTTATACTCATACAGCATTGTAGTGGAATCCATTCCACCGGAAAAAATAATCAGTGAGTCCTTCTCCATCATTCTCTACTTTTGGTTAAAATTGGCCAGCAAGCGCGCGCGCACCATATCCTGATGTTCCGAATCGCCAAAGTTGGCAAAAGGTTTGATGGAGATGCCGCCACGCGGATTGAAAAGTCCGACGACCTCGATGTATTTCGGGTCCATCAACTTAATCAAGTCTTTCATGATGATATTGACGCAATCCTCATGAAAATCGCCGTGGTTTCGGAAGCTGAAGAGATAGAGTTTCAGGCTTTTGCTCTCCACCATGCGCAAACGCGGGATGTAGTTGATGATGATGTGGCCGAAATCAGGTTGTCCTGTTTTAGGGCACAGCGAAGTGAATTCCGGACAGTCGAGCGTTACTATATATTCATTTTCCGGATGCTTATTCTCAAACGTTTCCAACACATCCGGGTTATAATCATAATTATACTGTGTATTCTGGTTGCCCAAGAGGGTCACGCCGTCCAATTCTTTTTCGTTTCTTGACATCTTAAAATAAATTAGCGCGCAAATGTACAAATTTCATTGGAAATTAAAGAAGCATAAAAAATCACACGCGCTCCGTTCCTATCATCTCCTTGAAATCCTCTTCTGAGATGATGGGAATGCCCAATGATTCTGCTTTCTTACGTTTTTCCGGACCCATCTTTTCACCAGCGAGAACATAGGTGGTGTTCTTGGATATGGAGGAGACATTTTTACCCCCGTTACGCTCAATCATCGCCTTAATGTCGTCTCGTGGTATAGAGAACACGCCACTGACCACAATGCTCATGCCTTGCAAGCGCTGCGAATCGGATTGCTGTTCCTCCCCCGTTTCAAAACGGAGCCCAGCCGATTTCAGCCGCATCACCATTTCCAGGTTTTCCGTGTTGTTGAAATATTGTATGATGCTTTGCGCTACGCGTTCACCAACATCCTCCACCTCCACGAGTTCCTCCTGGGTTGCGTTGGCCAAAGTGTCAATATTCTTGAAGCGGCGAGCCAGCTTCTTGGCAGTCACCTCGCCCACAAAGCGAATGCCGATAGCATACAACACTCTTTCGAACGGAACAGTCTTGGATTGTTCCAGTCCGTTCAAGATGTTGGCCACTGTCTTCTCTTTAAAACTGAGTGTTTTGGTCTTCCCGTTCTCATCTTCAATGACCTTTTCCAATCCGAAGAGGCGGTCGTATGTGAGGTCATAGAGATCGGCAGCGTTGCGCACGAGACCTTGAGCATACAGCACTTCTATCTTGCCCTCCCCCAGCGAATCGATATTCATGGCTTTCCTGGCAATGAAGTGTTCCAGTTTGCCGCGAATTTGCGGAGCACAGTGCAGTTCATTGGGACAGAACACGCCAGCTTCCCCCTCATGCTGCTGCAGGGGCGTGCCACACACGGGGCAGTTGGTCACAAACGCGACGGGCAGTGCGCCCGGCATCCTGTGCTCCATATCCACCCCGACAATTTTCGGGATAATCTCCCCTCCTTTTTCGACAAAGAGAGAGTCCTGTTCGCGAATATCCATATCCCGGATAAAGTCGCGATTGTTGAGCGTGGCCCGTTTGACCACAGTGCCCGCCAGACTCACGGGGCGCAGGTTGGCCACTGGCGTGATGATGCCGGTTCGGCCGACCTGGAAGTCCACACTTAAGAGCTGTGTGGAGACTCTTTCCGCTTTGAATTTATACGCAATGGCCCAGCGGGGGCTTTTAGCGGTGGAACCCACCTGTTGCTGTTGTGAAAAATCGTTGACTTTGATAACAATACCATCAATCGGATAGGGCAATTGCTTGCGTTTCTCATCCCAAGCATGTATGAAGCCATACACACCATTGAGATCCGGGACCTTCTCCATCACATCGGGGAAGCGGAATCCCCACTCGTGCAATTTACGAAGACGTGCATAGTGGTTGTTCTCGGGCAAGTTCTCGCCCAAAGCATAGTAGAGTTTGAAGCTCAAACCGCGTTTCGCGACATCGGCAGAGTTCTGCAGTTTGAGGCTGCCGGAGGCAGCATTACGAGGGTTGGCAAAGGGTTGGTCCCCCACATCCTCGCGTTCTGCATTCAGATTGTTGAAACTGTCGTAGGGCATGATGATCTCCCCACGTGCTTCTAGCAGATCCGGGTAATCACCCTGCAAGCGAAGGGGCACGGAACCGATGGTCTTGACATTGGCCGTCACCACATCACCACGTGTGCCGTCGCCACGAGTGACCGCACGTGTCAGCACACCCTGTTCATAAATCAAGCTTATAGCCACGCCGTCATATTTCAGCTCGCACACATACTCCACCGGTCCATTGAGCAGACTGCGCACACGCGTATCGAACTCCAGCAGATCGGCTTCCGAATAGGTGTTACCTAACGACAGCATCGGATACAGGTGGCGGGCGCTCTCAAACTGCTTGGTAATGGTGCCACCCACCCGCTGCGTGGGACTATCGGGCAGGACGTATTCGGGATACTGCCGTTCCAAATCAATGAGCCGTTGCAGCAACTGGTCGAAATCGTAGTCGCTGATTTTCGGATCGTCCAACATATAATAATAATAGTTGTGACGGTTTATCTCCTCCGAGAGGCGGGCAATTTCCTGTTGGATATCGTTCATGAATGGGTGAAGGGGGTGAAAGAGGTAAATGGGGTGAATGGGGTGAATGGGGTGGGGATTATTTCAGACCGCGGTTTTTCAATAACGGTTCGATGGATGGCTCATGTCCGCGGAAGGCAACGTACAGCTTCATGGCATCGTCCGTGTTGCCACGCTCCAGAATGTTCGTGCGGAATGCCGTAGCCGTTGCCCGGTCAAACACACCATGCTCCTTGAAAGCTTCGTAAGCATCATTGTCAAGTACGGCCGACCAAGTGTAGCTGTAATAACCGGCACCATATCCACCAGAGAAAACATGCTGGAAATAGGGGCTTCTGTATCGGGAAATGATGGACGGGATGAGACCGATTTTATCCATCTGCCGGTTCTCAAACTCGGGCAACTTAATTTTCGTCTTGGTCGTGATGGTGTGGAAATCCATATCCAGCAATGAAGCTGCAAGGAGTTCCGTATTGATGAAGCCTTGGCCGTAGGTGGATGCCGCCTCAATCTTCTTCACCAGGGATTCAGGAATATTCTCACCAGTCTTATAGTGGTTTGCATAACGGCTCAGCACCTCGGGTTCAAATGCAAAATGTTCCATAAACTGAGAAGGCATCTCCACATAGTCACGAGGCACGTTAGTACCGGAAAGCGAGCGGTAGTGGCAGCGTGACAGGATGCTATGCAGCGCATGGCCGAATTCGTGGAACAGCGTCTGCACCTCATCAATATTCAACATTGAGGGCTTATCGCCAGAGGGCTTGGTAAAGTTGAACACCAGCGAAACCACCGGAATCATGTTTTTACCCTCGCGTGTATAATACTGCTCGCGGAAGTTTGTCATCCAAGCACCGCTGCGCTTTGAAGCGCGAGGGAAGAAGTCCATATAGACAATGGCGATAATCTCATTGTGGTCCAACACTTCGTAAACTTTGACATCCTCCTGATAAACGGGAATATCTTTATTCTCTTTGAAAGTGAGGCCATACAGGTTGTTGCATACCAGGAAAAGTCCCTTACATGCAGTATCCAAAGAGAAATAGGGACGGATAACCTCATCGTTAAGGTCATATTTCTCCTTACGCAGTTTCTCGCTGTAATAACGCCAATCATACGGCTCCAACTTGGCACCTGGATGATCTTTGGCAAGCATCTTCTGATAGAGAGCCGCTTCCTCCTTGGCCTTCTCCAACGCAGGAGTCCAAACCTGCTGCAACAATGCATATACATTGTCGGCATTCTTGGCCATGCAATCATCCAGCACATAATTGGCATAGTTGTCATATCCCAGTATCTGGGCTTTTTCCAGACGCAGATTCACAATCTCATTGATAATCGGGGTATTGTCGAATTCACCGGCCAGACAGCGGGTGGAGTATGCGGTCCAAATCTCCTTGCGAAGTCCGCGATCCTTGCAGTTCATCAGGAAGGGCTCCAATGTAGGCATGTCGAGCGTGAAGACATACTTGCCTTTCGTCTCGTCTTTCTCATTGCCCAACTCGGCAGCATTGTGCAACTGCAGCTCGGTCAGTCCCTCCAACCTGGACTTGTCAGGACAAACCAGTTGATAACCGTTTGTAGCCTTCAGCACATTGCTTCCGAACTTTTGAGTCAGCGTCGCCAGTTTGGTGTTGATTTCGCGGAAGCGCGCCTGCTTTTCCGCGGGCACATTGGCACCACCGCGCACAAAACCCTTATAGGTCTCCTCCAGCAAACGAAGCTGTTCGGGATTCAAATTCTCGTTTTTCCTATTGTCATACACCTTTTTCACTCGTTGGAAAAGTTTCTCATTCAACATGATATCATCACCATGCTGGGTGTAAAGGGGCATGAGGGTATCGGCAAGTTTCTCCATCTCTTCACTGTTACAGCATTCCAAGAGATTGAAGAACACGGAGCTCACCTTGTTGAGGAGCTCGTCACTATATTCCAATGGGATAATGGTATTGCCGAACGTCGGGTCCTCGGAATTATTCACAATATTGTCTATCCATTCGTTCTGCTGGCGCATGCCCTCCTTGAAAGCCGGCAGGTAGTGCTCGGTTTTGATTTTGTCGAAAGGCGGAACGCCGTATGGGGTATTCCATTCCTGCATAAAGGGATTGTCCTTCAATGCAGATTCCTCTTTTTTGTGACAAGCGCCGCACACAACGCCTGCAATAACAATACTCATAATGGCAAAGGTGTTTTTCATATTCATTATAATTAAGTGAGCGCAAAAATACAAAAAATAGTGTTGCCCTTTAAAAGCAACGCAGATCATTCCAAAGCAAACCATTCACCCTCCTCAAGACAGCCATATCGGAGCGTCTTTTCTGGGAAAACCATGAAAAACTCCGAAAAACGGAATTGTTAATTAACAATTAATTCTTAATTTAACATATTGATTTTACATAATTTACTAAGTATCAGGATTAAAAAAAATATTGAAAAACACTTGACAAACACGGTTCCGGAATTGTATTTTTGCTCTGTCCAAATCACACAGGGGTTGGCGGCCCCTTTGAGGAGGAGGGCGCAGAAACGGAATACAAATCAAAACCAAAGAGAGGCCAGACTAGAAGTGTCACATCGCGAAGCTTGAATTCAGGGCGGAGCGCGAAGGGAAGCCAAACCTGCGAAAGTGGAACGGCAAAAAAACAAAATATTAATCTTAAAAATCTAAAAACTATGAAAAAATTATTATTGGTTTTATGTGTGTGTTTTATGGGGCTCAGCCTATTTGCTCGAAGCGACCGTCCTTACGTCATCATCCACAAGAGCAATGGCGGATGGTGGGCATGGTTAAATCTTTACAACGACGTGTTGTACACGCCATCGGAAGACGATTCCACACCTGCCAGATTGGACTGTATAGGGGCCGGATTCAGTTTCTGTCGTGTACCCAACCAGAATCCCTTCACGTTGAACAACAACTGCAGGGTTGCCAACAATGTGGATATTTCCCCGCTAGTAGTCGATGCCATCAACGAAATCATCGAAAAGAGTGAAGAGAATGGCCAGCGAGGATGCCTCCGGGGAACGGCTTGCAAGAAGATTGCGGTCAGAAACTCAAACCGTAACGGTACCGACACCTACTTCGTTCAAGGAAAATGGAATTACAATGCCTACGGTGAAGGAGAACTCGTAATCTACATATCCCAGTCAAACATTCTGAATACCAGAATGTAACAATCCCCACCTAATGAGCGGTCAAAGCAAAAAGGCAAGAAAAATGAAAGCACGCATATTTACCATTATCGCCATCACTTGGGCCATTGTTTCGGAATCCGCAATGGCGCAGCGTTGGATAGGAGAATCCTTCACATTGGACACTTCTGTTGTTATCTCGTATGCCTCATTACCCTCTGATATGATGCATCTGCAATATTGCATTCAGGACAGCACACTATTTTTCACTGAACAGAAGGCTTTCCAACATGCCGATAAAGGCTATGCAGCCCACATCTATGCCTTTTCGCTCCGGGACTACACCACCTTTGGGTTCGACCTGCCGCTGCCTCCTCGCGACCAACAAAAGGAGAGGATGGCAAGCACCTTCTGGATTAATGATTTCCGCCTGTACGAGGACCGATGCGTAATCAGTGTGCAAGACCATATTATTCTATACCATCGTAACACACCGAACACATTCGAATACGACACCATCATTGACCATCCCAATGTCAGAGCTGTATATATCTACCAAGACAATCTTTATTATTTGGAAGAAGACCATGACACGGGATACAAATGGTTTCGGTTCAACAGACGTACCGGCAAGGGAGAGCAGATACAGGAACTGCCGTATGAAGCTCCTCATGTCGTACAGGCCAGTCCCAACCGCTACCTCTTTCACGATGAAAACAATCTATTCTATCTGAGCACCAGATATCCGATACTGAAAAAATACCGGCTTGACGGCACCTGGCTACAGGACATCCGTTTTGACCTGCCCTTCTGGCATCCTTTCGAGGACGAATACATCCGACAAAGTTTGCGTGAACCATACGGTGTGGAGCGGATTTTTGCCACCAAGGATCAAATTTTCCAATACTCCTATCTCAAGTCTGTATTTCCCTTCGAAAACCGGTATCTGGTTTTCTACACCCAATATGACACCAGTTCGCGGAAGTCAGCGACCATGTTTGCGCTCTCAGACTCCACAGGCACTGCAACGTTACACACACGCAGATGTCCAGGCGATTACAAATTTTCAGAACAGCAATTTCCTTTCAACCTTTACCAGCCGCTGGAGGACTATGCGCGAATCAGCTGGCACGACTGTCTCATTGAGATCACAGCAGACAGCGACACACCATGGCGCGGACTCACATCAGACGAGTACCAGAAGCTCAAGGAAGAGTTCTTCCGGAAGCACGAACCAATCATCAAAATCAGGATTATGCGTTTCAAAAACAGAGATGATGCCTCCGTAGCCTTCTTTTATGACAGCAACCGTGAGCTCAAATCACTTGAAAGCCTGTCCGAAGGAAAGCACCTATTCATCATCCACAATGAATTGGAGTGTTCCGGTTGTTCGCACTTCTTGATGCAATCCATGAACTCGTTAGATTCCGAACAGGTCAATTTGGGGATTCTACATGCTTACCTTCCGGGAGCCTTGCAGGAACGAGAGATAATCAGGGAGGTCAGACAATATCTGGCCCGTCCGTACGACCTATATTATCTGGCCACGGATAGAACATCCCAGTATCCCGGATTCATTACGCAGGCAGCCAGCCGGTTTCCCGCCGTAATGTTTTACGAGACCGGCAAGGTTCCCATTTTGTTTTCCAACGATGAAATCTTCGACAGCGACCCCTACTCTTTCCATTTCAGTGAACAATTCCGGAACCAGCTGAATCGATTCGTAGCAAAATAAAACAGGATTCGTGGAGCGCACGCATAAAAATCATACTTTTGCGCTCCATATTATTCGCGAGAACATGGCTTATACAATCGACCTTACCAAAGTAACGCAATACGACCACATCGAATTCATTGCCAAACAGGTGGTGCAGGGATTCATCACAGGCTTGCACAAGAGCCCCATGCACGGTTTTTCCGTGGAATTCGCCGAGCACCGCCAGTACAACACGGGCGAACCAATCCGGCATATTGACTGGAAACTCTTCGCACGCACCGACAAGCTGTTCGTAAAGCAATATGAGGAGGAAACCAACCTCCGCTGCCATCTGGTTATCGACAACTCATCGTCCATGTATTTTCCCATCCGTGACCAATACTCCCTGGCAGCGCCCAACAAGATTTTCTTCTCCGTATATGCTGCTGCCGTGCTGATGCAGATTTTCAAAAGCCAGCGCGATGCGGTGGGACTAAGTGTCTTCTCCGACAAGCTGGACCTGCACACGCAGGCTCGCGGCGGTGACGCGCACCATAAGATGATCTACCGTGAGCTGGAGAAAATCCTCCAACCTATCGGCTCCGAGGTGCACCGCACCTCCATGGTGACCGACACACTGCACCAGATAGCCGAACAGATACACCGTCGTTCGCTGGTCATCATTTTCAGCGACATGTTTGAAAGCCACAAGGACCTTAACGAGCTTATGCTCGCTTTGGGACACCTCCGCCACAACAATCACGAAGTGCTGGTATTCCACACCTTCGACAAGAGTCTGGAATATGATTTTGCCTTTGAGAACCGCCTCTACCGGTTTGTGGACATGGAAAGCGGAAACGAGGTCAAGGTGCATGCCAACAACATCCGCGAGTTCTACCAGTCGGCAGTGCATGACTATTTCCACGAGATCAAGGTGAAATGTGGACAGTATCAGATAGACTTGGTGCCGGCTGACATCACCCGGGGGTTCGATCAGATATTACTTCCCTACCTGCTCAAGCGTGAGCATACGGTATGACATCACACCATTCCCGACCCGACCCTTACCACAAGCTTTCCATTCCCGAGTGGAGTGTTGAGGACCGTCCGCGAGAGAAATACGCCACCCGCGGGGCCTCCGCCCTTTCAAACGCCGAACTCATCGCCATCCTCCTGCGCACCGGTTCCAACACGGAAAGCGCCGTGGACATGGCCAAGCGCCTTCTCGCCTCCTGCAACAACCAACTGAACGTTCTGGCGGACAAGAAACTCTTCCAACTGATGGAAACCAAAGGAATCGGACAAGCTAAGGCCACCACCCTCATGGCCGCTTTTGAGCTGAGCAAACGACTGCGCGCCGAACGCGTGACCGAGGCCCAACATATCCGCAGCATCCAAGATGTTGTGGAGGTGATGCAGGACAAGCTCGCCCCGCTGACGCATGAGGAGTTTTGGGTAATCTTTCTAAACCAAGCCTCCAAGATTCTCAACATCAGCCAGCTTGGGAAAGGAGGATTAAGCAGTGCCATAGTGGACATACGGCTCATCATCCGAGAGGCCGTAATTCTAGGTGCCACCCACCTGATTGTCTGCCACAATCATCCCTCCGGCTCGGTACACCCCAGCAGTCAGGACCGCACCCTGACCAAACAGATCTGCGAAGCAGCCAGATTAATGAACATTCAGCTGACGGACCATATCATCCTACACAAAAACACATACTACAGCTTTCTGGAGGAAGGAATATTATAAAATGCTATTTTTGCACGCTGAAACGTCAAATGACATGCCTACAACCTCGACTATTCCGCCCCCTTGCATTCTGACCGTTGCGCAGACACGCGACTGCGAGCGATACACTATGGAACACGAGCCCATCTCATCCTTGAATCTGATGGAACGGGCCGGAACACGTTGTGCCGCACGCATCATCACGCTCGTGCAAGAGGAGGGCATTTCCGATATCCGGGTATTTTGCGGCCCGGGAAACAACGGCGGCGACGGCCTGGTTATTGCCCGGCTGCTGGCTGAGCACGCCTTCGCCACACCACCTGCCATTGAAGTTGTGCTCTGCTCCAACGAAGACTCCCGGCACACAGCCGAGATGGAGGCGAACCTTATCCGCTGGAAGGAGATTACCGGCAACACGCCTTTGGCAAAACTATCCACCTTCGGAGCCAAAACAGGGTCATCCATCACTGAAGGGACCCTGATCATTGACGCCATCTTCGGCATTGGGCTGAGTCGCCCTGCCGGCGGCACGCTCGCCGAGGCCATCAAGGCCATCAATGCTTCGGATGCTGTTGTCATCGCCATAGACACCCCGTCAGGGCTGATGGCCGATGCACACACCCCTGAAGAAGCCGCGGTGGTCATGGCCGACCGCACACTCACCATACAGTATCCCAAAACGGCATTTTTCCTGCCCGAAGCACAACCCTATTGCGGAACAGTAGAAGTATTGGACATCGGAATGCTTCCGCCGCCAGAGTTGGTTTGGGAGCGCGAGTATCTCACAGCGCCCACTGTCGCCGAACTATTGCGTCCCATGCCACCCTTTGCTCACAAGGGCACCTTTGGACACGGGTTGCTGATTGCCGGCAGTGCCGACATGCCCGGCGCAGCCATCCTCGCCGCCACCGCCGCCTTGCGCGGGGGCATCGGCAAGGTGACCGTTCACACCCCGGCACGCGCAGCCCAGCACATACCCTCCCGCCTGCCCGAAGCCATCCTGCACCCCGACCCCAACGAGCAACACGCCAGCGAACTGAACTGGAACACCTTGCAGCGCGACATCAACGCCCTCGCCATCGGACCCGGAATCGGCACCCATCCGCAGACCGTCACCCTGCTCAAAAACATCCTCCATGAGGTACACGCACCCCTTATTCTCGATGCCGATGCGCTGAATATCCTTTCGGAGAACAAAACCTGGCTGGCCTTCCTGCCTCCCAACAGCATACTGACTCCGCACCTGCGGGAATTCGAGCGGATGGCAGGCCCGTGCACAGATGACTTCAACCGCGTTGAGAAAGCCCGCTCCTTTGCAATCAAACATGAAGTGGTCCTGATTCTGAAAGGCCACCACACCCTTATATCCATGCCCGATGGCAAACAGTTTGTAAACACCACCGGCAACGCCGGCATGGCCACCGCAGGCAGCGGCGACGTGCTGACAGGACTCCTGCTGTCGCTACTGGCCCAAGGATACAACCCCGCCGAATGTGCTCTGCTGGGCGTCTATCTGCACGGACTTGCCGGCGACCTATACGCCGAAGCACAAGCACCCAACACACTCATCGCTTCAGATCTGCCACAACTCTTTTCCCATGCATTTCTCAAATTAAACTCACACCAAACAGTCAAATCTGAAACACGTTTTTATTCTTACATACGATGAAAAAAGCACTGCTCATTTCTATTCTTTTTTGTCTGGGACTGACACTCTGTCACGCCCAAATGGAGATAAAAGTGAAAATCACCCCTCAAAAATACGACTCTCTTAAAATCGAGTCCCACATAAAAGATAAAGACAAAAAGGTGTCTTTCACGCAACCTTTTGGCCCCGAGGTGACTTTCAAGGAGAAGAAATCCTTGAGTCCAGGATTCTACTGGATCGTGGGTGACACATCCAAGGTGGGCTCCTTTTTGATATCCAACGACAAAAACCAGAAGTTTACCGTGACTATCACTGAAGACACTGTCATTTACCAAGGCAGTGAGGAGAACACCCGAAATGTGGAATACATTTCCCACATCCATTCTTTCGGCAGGAGACTCAATGCCCTGGACCAGGAGTTTAAGCAGGCGCAGGCAACCATGCCCCAATACATGCTCAAGGTTGTGGTGGATTCTCTGACCGTCAAGGCAAAGCGTATCAACAAGGAACAGGATGAATACCAGCAGTCCATCGCAAAGCAGTACGAAGGAACCCTGTTTGCCTCCATCGTGCAACTCTCCCGATCAATTCCCGAAATACCGCAAGAGTACTACCAACAGCGTGAGCTCTATCAGCAATATGTTGTGGAACACTACTTTGACCACTTCCCTTGGAACGATCCCCGCATCTTCTATACACCAATCGGGGAAGACAGAATCAAAGAATTCTGCAACATCATCTATCAGCTCGACCGCAAAGACTTGGACACCTTCGTGGTTGCAGCCTTGAACGCCGCGCGTGTCAACGAGCAGTCGCTGTTTCTATTCTACGACAAAGTGGAGAAAATTCTGGGCAGTAACATCTCCCCATACAAGGTGGAACACACCTATATCAGAATGCTGCAGAACATCCTCACCTATCCGAAACTGGATGAGAATCGCGAAAGAAGATACAAACGCGAACTCAAAACCATCAACAAGAATCTGGAGGGTGACATCGTACCAAATTTCCGCATAGTTATGGCCAACGGAGACACCACGTCGCTGTATGACATCCAAAGCGAGTATATGCTGCTCTACCTGCAACACCCCACCTGCCCCACCTGCCGCGAGGTGCGTGGCAAAATGGCCAACTACCCAGCCCTTAACAGCGCCATCGCCAAAAAGAATCTCGTAGTGCTGACCGTCTATTTCGAAGATGACAACCAGGTCTGGCAGAACTACCTCAAGTCCCCAGAGGCAAACCCTAATTATCTTCACGGCTGGAACTTTGACCAGACGATTGAAGACAACGAGCTTTACGACACGCGCACCATTCCATACATGTTCTTATTGGACAAGGACAAGAAAGTCATCCGCAAAGACCTGCTTTACAACGAGGTTGAGGATTACATCAAAAGGTTGAGGCTTGACTAGGCGAGGCGCGCCCCGTCTCTACAGATGAACAAAACAACATAAATATGGTTTTGGTGTAGACAACAAAAAAGGTGCTGACTCGTGGTCAGCACCTTTTTTTCGATTATGTGTTTTGGGGTGTCTTATTTCACCTCCTCAAAGTCCACATCCTGGACCTCTCCGTCGTTACCGTTGTTAGGGTTTCCACCCTGAGGGCCCTGTGCGCCGGCGCCCGGGTTGGCTCCGTTGAACGGACCATTGGCTCCGAACGGGTCTTGCGGATTGGCACCGCCGCCCTGTTGGTACATCTTGGCGGAAGCGGCCTGCCATGCGCCCTGCAACTCAGCCGTGGCAGCGTCGATGCCAGCGAAGTCCTTGTTGTCGTGCGCGGTTTTCAGTTTGGCGGCAGCAGCCTCAATCTTGGCACGGTCGTCAGCAGGAACCTTGTCGCCGAATTCTTTCAGCTGTTTCTCCGTGGTGAACACCAGTGAATCAGCTGCGTTCAACTTGTCGATTTCCTCCTTGGCCTTGCGGTCGGCATCGGCGTTGGCTTCAGCCTCGGCCTTCATGCGCTTGATTTCATCATCGCTCAAGCCGGAAGAGGCTTCGATACGGATCTTCTGCTCCTTGCCGGAAGCCTTGTCCTTGGCAGTCACGCTCAAGATACCGTTGGTGTCGATGTCGAAGGTGACTTCGATTTGCGGCACGCCACGCATTGCGGCAGGAATGCCATCGAGGTGGAAACGACCGATGCTCTTGTTCTGTGCAGCCATCGGACGCTCGCCCTGGAGCACGTGAATCTCCACAGAGGTCTGGTTATCAACAGCCGTGGTGAACGTTTCCGTCTTCTTGGTCGGGATGGTGGTGTTGCTCTCGATGAGCTTGGTCATCACACCGCCGAGGGTTTCCAGACCGAGTGACAGCGGAGTCACATCCAGCAGGAGGATGTCTTTCACCTCGCCGGTGAGCACACCGCCTTGGATAGCGGCACCGATAGCCACCACTTCGTCAGGATTCACGCCCTTGGACGGGGTCTTGCCGAAGAATTTCTCCACGATTTCCTGAATAGCAGGGATACGGGTGGAACCGCCCACGAGGATCACCTCGTCAATGTCGGAGGTGGTGTAGCCAGCGTCAGACAACGCTTTCTTGCAGGGCTCGATGGTGGCGCGAATCAGGTCGTCGCACAGTTGCTCGAACTGGGCACGGGTCAACGTGCGCACCAAGTGTTGCGGCACACCGTCGATCGGCATGATGTACGGCAGGTTGATTTCCGTGGAGTTGGAGCTGGAGAGTTCTATCTTGGCCTTCTCGGCAGCCTCTTTCAAACGCTGCAATGCCATGGCATCCTTGCGCAAGTCCACATTGTAATCCTTCATGAACTCGTTGGCCAGCCAGTCGATGATCTTGTGGTCGAAGTCGTCGCCGCCGAGGTGGGTGTCACCGTTGGTGGATTTCACCTCGAACACGCCGTCGCCGAGTTCCAGGATAGAGATATCGAAGGTACCGCCACCGAGGTCGAACACGGCCACTTTGGAGTCGGATTTCTTCTTGTCCAGACCGTATGCCAGAGCAGCTGCGGTAGGTTCGTTGATGATACGTTTCACCGTAAGGCCTGCAATCTCGCCAGCCTCTTTGGTGGCCTGGCGCTGTGAGTCGCTGAAGTAAGCCGGCACGGTGATGACGGCTTCCGTGACTTCCTGTCCGAGGTAGTCTTCAGCTGTCTTCTTCATCTTTTGAAGAATCATGGCGGAGATTTCCTGAGCGGTGTAGGAGCGGTCGTCAATCTTCACTTTCGGCATGTTGTTAGCGGTGCGTTCCACCGTATAGGGCACGCGCTCCACCTCTTTCACCACGCGGTCGTAGGTCTCGCCCATGAAACGCTTGATGGAGAAGATGGTCTTGTTGGGGTTGGTGATGGCCTGACGTTTGGCAGGGTCACCGACCTTACGTTCATTATTACCGACGAAAGCCACGATAGAGGGGGTGGTTCTTCTGCCTTCGCTGTTCGGTATCACAACCGGCTCGTTGCCTTCCATGACGGAGACGCAAGAGTTTGTAGTTCCTAAGTCAATTCCAATGATTTTTCCCATTTTGATAAATATTTAATTGTTATTATTTCTGTTTGTTACGCGCATCCCGGATCATTTTAATCCAAGACGACGGGAGACATAAAACAACAACCGTGCCAAAAATTGACTATGGGGTTCCACTGACATAATGGCAGAGAGGGTTTTTGAAAAAAAATATATCTTTGCAGCGTAAATACGATTAAAAGAAAACAATATGGAATATAGTATCATTATCGAAAAGAATCCTGAAACAGGCGTTTACATCGGACAATGCTCCCAACGGCCCGAAGCTTTAAGCCAGGGAAACACTTTAGATGAGCTCATGGATAATATGAAAGAGGCCATCGAGCTTGTTATTGAATGCTGTCATCCCACTCCACAACGACATAGATGACATTCTGGCGAAGAAAATCTGCAAACAACTGGGAATTCCCCCTGTCGGGAACAATTAAAAATCTTAAATCACGCCATTGCATTTCGCGGCGGCACGTTGCGTATTCCATCGCAATCGACACTTGCGCCGCGGACATTACCCAACGCACCACCCTACCGGGGATTGCATCCCCGGCTACCAAGCTTTGACCCCTGACGGGGTCTTGGGTTCCGCCGCAGGCTGTGCATTGGTTAACGGTGGGGGGTCCGCCGCGGTCAGCATATTGGTTAACCTTGGAGGTTCCGCCGCCTCCGGCGGCGGAATGGTGCAGGCCGTAGGTCTGCCGGGCTCGGTAGCCCAGGGCAAGGCACACGGCACGGGTGCCGCCACCCCGGGTGTGGGCGTGCATGCGCGCGGGGTCGCGGCGCGCGACACACATGCGCCAGGGCACGGAACGGACCCGCCGCGAAATACAGATGCCGGCGAATGGCGGAATAAATTAAAAAAATATTCATTTGTATATTGAACATAATATATAAATGTGTATCTTTGCACACTTGAAACCAAAATTGACCATGAAGATTAATGAATTAAAAAAGAAACTGAAGGCATTTGGTTGCTGTCATGTTGGTGAAGGGAAAAATCATGAATGGTGGTGGAGTCCTGTCACTCAACAACGTTTTCAGATTCCACGACATTCCACTGCCGATGTCGGCAAAGAATTGCTCAAGTATGTGAAGATGCAATCTGGTATTGATTTGAAATAATTAGTAGTATGGAAATAATCACTGTAATAATTGAACGGAACAATGACGGCAGTTATACCGCTGTTCCGCAACACAAACATAAAATAGGATTCATTGGCATGGGGTGCACTGTAGCCGAAACCATGTCGGATTTGGAGAATTCATACAAAGAGGCTCGCGAGTATATGCCTTCCCTGCCAGAAATGTCATTTGAGTACAGATTTGACACCGCCAGTTTTTTACAGCATATAAGCGGCCGCTTGAACCTTGCCGATCTGCAGACCATCACGGGCATCAACCGCCATCAACTCAGTCATTATGCCACAGGACAAAGCCGTCCATCTCATAAAACTGTCCAACGAATCCAGGATGGCATCCGGCGCTTTTCCGAAGAATTAAGTCATATCCAGTTGGTATAAAAAACACCATATTGCAACATCGCACGACATTGCGTTTCGCGGCGGCACGCTGCATGTTTCATCGCAATCGACACCTGCGCCGCGATCATCACCCAACGCACCACCCTACCGGGGATTGCATCCCCGGCTACCAAGCTTTGACCCCTGACGGGGTCATGGATTCCTCCAATGACAGTGCGGTGGTTAACGATGGGGGTTCCGCTGTGGACAGCCAGTGGGTTTACTTGGGGGTTCCGCCGCCTCCGGCGGCGGAATGGTGCAGGCCGTAGGTCTGCCGGGCTCGGTAGCCCGGGGTAAGGCACACGGCACGGGTGCCGCCACCCCGGGGAATGGGCGGAGATGCGCGCGGGGTCGCGGCGCGCGACACACGTGCACCAGGGCACGGAACAAACCCGCCGCGAAATCAATCCAACGAATCCAAGATGGTATCCGGCGCTTTTCCGAAGAGTTAAGTCGTATCCAGCTGGTATAAAAAACACCATATTGCAACATCGCACGACATTGCGTTTCGCGGCGGCACGCTGCATGTTTCATCGCAATCGACACCTGCGCCGCGGACATTACCCAACGCACCACCCGCCCGGGGATTGCATCCCCGGCTACCGAGCTTTGACCCCTGACGGGGTCTTGGGGTCCGCCGTGGACAGCGCGTTGGTTAACCATGGGGGTTCCGCCGCTGGCTGTGCGTTGGTTAACGATGGGGGTTCCGCCGCTTTCGCGGTGTGAAACAGCTATTGCATCGACTTCGCAATATAGCTTTTCAGTGTCCCTTTGTTCTTCATCTTGATGAAGTTCTCCACGCCCTTGTCTTTTGAGAGCTCCTTCTTATATTGCTCGTAATAACTGATTGCCGCCTCTACACCTGCATAACAACCATTCACCGAATCGTCATCCTGGTTGCGAATGGCATATTGTGCCCAGCCTGAAAGAAAAATCAACAGCAGATTTTCATCTTCAAATTTTATGACATTGGTATTGAGTTTCATGTGTACATCTGGTGTGCCGACAATCCACCAGAGCGCATACGAAGCCACATCTTTGCGCTGCTCGGCAGTCGGCGAATTGGACATCAGCCAATCTATGCAATTCATGGCATCCTGGGTGTAATTGGTGTATTCGGATTTCTCAATATCACCGGGAATTTCGGGAACGACAAACTGCTGCGCACATACGCCTTGAATGAGCAGCAGGCCAAAAACAATAATGGATATTTTTTTCATAATGTGATAAATTTATTGGAATTGTTTTGATTTGCAAATATATAATTTTTCAAGATATTATCCACAAAAAAATCATCTCACCATGTTTTAATCCACGTGTTTTTTTACAACATTTTCCGACGCACCACCCGCCCGGGGCAAGGCACACGGCACGGGTGCCGCCACCCTGGGGAATGGGCGGACATGCGCGCGGGATCGCGGCGCGCGACACACGGATGTTGTAGGAGCGCATCGCGGGAGAGATTCGTCTCATTGAGTGCTGGCCGGGCACAAAAAAAAGAGACGCATTGCATTGCGTCTCTGTAAGTGGCGGAGAGGGCGAGATTCGAACTCGCGGATAGGTTTCCCCATCGACAGTTTAGCAAACTGTTGGTTTCAGCCACTCACCCACCTCTCCGGGTTTCGTTTTTGAAATCGGCGGCAAAAATACACTTTTTTTCATTATCCCGTATTACCCGGAAATATTTTTTTATCTCATTCTTTGAGACGCAAAATTTTGCGTCTCTACAACCTCATCCCTTCACCATATTCCGTTTTACCACTTCACCCCCATGTCCCAAAATTATGTATCTTTGCCGCCAAATTCGATGCCAATGAAATATACTGTAGCACAGATTGCTGAACTGCTTTCAGCAGAGGTGGTTGGCGACCCTCAAGGCATAATCACCACCATCTGCAAAATTGAAGAGGGCGTGCCTGGAGGGCTCACTTTTCTTTCCAATCCCAAATACACACATTATATTTATGACACCAAGGCTACAGCAGCCATCGTCAACCGTGACTTCACCCCGGAGCAAGAGGTCCCCTGCACGCTCATCAAGGTGGAAAACTCCTACATGGCGTTTGCCAAATTGCTGAACTTCTACCAGGAGACCATGATGCAGCACGCCAAGGTCGGCATATCCGACAAGGCCTGCATCGCCGCATCAGCCAAGATTGGCGAGAATGTCTATATCGGCGAGTTCGCCAGCATCGGCGAGAACGTGGTCGTGGGCAACGGTGCGCGCATCTACCCGCAAGTGTGCCTGGGCGACAATGTGAAGGTGGGCGACCGCACCACGCTGAACTCCGGCGTGAAAGTCTATGCCGACTGCATCATTGGCAATGACTGCATCCTGCATGCAGGAGCGGTCATCGGGGCCGACGGGTTCGGGTTCGCCGCTCAAGACGGCCAATATCTTAAAATCCCTCAAATCGGCAACGTCGTGATCGGCAACAATGTGGAGATCGGAGCCAATACCTGCATCGATCGCGCCACGATGGGTTCCACCAAGATTGAGGACAACGTCAAGATTGACAATCTGGTGCAGATTGCGCACAACGTCACCGTAGGCGAGGGCACGGGCATGGCCGCACAAGTGGGCATCGCGGGTTCCGCCAAAGTGGGCAAGCACTGCATTCTGGCAGGCCAGGCCGGCGTGGCAGGGCACATCTCCCTCGACGACGGCACTGTAGTGGGCGCACAGGCTGGCGTCTCCCACTCCCTGAAACGCGGCATGTACCTCGGCAACCCCGCCATCCCCCTCAGCGAGGAAAAACGACTCATCGTCTATCGTCGCAAACTGCCCGAATTGTTCCAGAAAGTCAACAAGCTTACAGACAAATAGCTTTCTATCAGAATCATTGTAAAACTCACATACATAATGAATTTCCAAAACACCATTGCTTCCCCGGTATCCATATCGGGAAAAGGACTACACACGGGACAACAAGTGACCGTCACCTTAGAACCGGCACCTGCCGATTTTGGTATCCAGTTCATGCGCATTGACCTTCCGGGCAACCCCGTAGTAAAGGCCATTCCGGAGAACGTGTTCGACACCTCGCGCGGCACCGCCATCAAGGATGGCGAGGCTGAAGTGCACACCATAGAACACCTGATGGCAGCCCTCGCCGGCCTGTCGCTCGACAATGTGCTCGTGAAAATGATGGGAGCCGAAACGCCTATCCTGGACGGCAGCTCAAGAGTTTATGTGGAACTTATCAAAGAAGTGGGACTCAAGGAACTGGACACCCCTCGCCATTACGCCACAGTGAATGAGGAGATCACCTTCTCCATCCCTGAACAGCAAGTCGAACTTACCATCCGCCCTGCCGACCATTTCAAAATGACCGTCAACGTGGATTACGGCACCAAAGTCCTCGCCCAACAACAGGCTGTCCTGAACAATCTGGAGGATTTCTATCCCGATGTGTATAACTGCCGCACTTTTGTGTTCCTCAACGAACTGCAGTTCCTCATCCACAACAACCTCATCCGCGGAGGAGATGTGGACAACGCCATCGTTTTCGTGGACACCATTCCCGAAAAATCCGTCTTGAAGGAACTCGCCCTGTTTTTCAACAAGAAAGATATCAAGGTTACGGCCAATCATATCCTGAATAATATCACGATGCGACATAATAACGAACCGGCCCGGCACAAGCTTCTCGATCTCATCGGAGACCTCTATTTATTGGGGTTCCCGCTACAGGCAGAGATTGTCGCCAATCGTCCCGGACACTTCGCCAACACCTCATTTGCAAAAAAAATCAAAGAAAAAATGATTATTTTGTAACAAAACTGCAATGCTTCCGTAAAGCACTATACGATTTTGAAAAACTATCATGAATAGTTTTCGATTATCTTACATAGGTTAATGGTTTGATAGCGGCAGGTCACTGCCGCTATTTTTTTTGTATATTTGCAGGCTTTAAAATATACATTTCGATACTATGTTCCCTAGGATAAAAAATCATTTTCTCAAGAAGTATCTTGCTGAAAATAAAAAGAATAGACAAAAGAAAGTCCTTGCTCTGTCGCAAGCAAAATCTATCGGAATCGTATGCGAAATCACGGATGAAGACTCCTACAAGGACATCTTCCGTCTGTTCAACAGCTTACAAATAGGCGGAAATATCGTGAAACTCATCGGATACGTCAACGACAAAGAGGTTCCTTTTTTCTGTCTGCAGCAACTATCGGCCGACTATTTCTGCAACAAGCATCTCAACTGGTTCGGGTGCCCCACCATGGTGCAGGTGCAGGATTTCATCAAGAAGGATTTCGACATTCTTATAGACTTCAATTTGCGTCAAAATGCGCCCGTAAAAGCAATCCTAGCCCTATCGAACGCCAAGTTCATTGTAGGACGTGAAAAGAACAGCAGCGACCTTTACGACCTCTTCATTGACAAATCTCCGAAAGACAACCAGACCTACCTGAAGGAAATAGACACCTACACCAAAATGCTCAGCGGAAATGACAAATAGTATCGACAAATTCAAAGGTCTTGGGGTTGCGGTCGTGACACCGTTCACGGTGGACGGCAAGGTGGATTTCAGCAACCTGGAAAAGCTGGTGGAAAATCTCATTCAAAACAAGGTTGACTATCTGCTAGCCTTGGGCACCACCAGCGAGTACCCTACCATGTCGAAAGCCGAAAGGCAGGACATCGTGCGCTGCATCACGTCCGTCAATGCAGGTCGGCTGCCCATATTGATGGGCCTTGGCGGGCCAAACACCCAAAGCATTCTAGATCGCATTAAAGACGCGGACAAGCTTCCTGTTGACGCCATTTTGTCCGTCACCCCATACTACAACAAACCCAGTCAGTTAGGACTAATCGAGCACTACAAGGCGGTGGCCAAGTGCTCTCCCCTGCCCGTCATCCTCTACAACGTACCCGGGCGCACCTCTTGCAACATGCAGGCCGAGACCACCATCCGCATTGCGGAAAGCAACCCCAACGTAATTGGCGTCAAGGAGGCTTCCGGCAATGTGAAACAGATTCTGTATCTGCTCAACCATAAGCCCAAAGATTTCCTGGTCATCTCAGGTGACGACCTCATCACACTGCCCCTTATGGCAGCCGGCATGGATGGACTGATTTCCGTACTCGCCAACGCCTATCCGGCAGAAACGGCCAACATGGTGCATCTGGCCATGAACGACCAGTTCATCAAAGCACGCCTCTATCACGACAAGCTATTCGACATTTCACAGGCATGTTTCAAGGAGGGGAATCCCTGCGGCATCAAGGCCATCCTAGCCGCCCAGGGAAAAATCAAGAATGTGCTCCGCTTGCCCCTAGTGCCCGTATCTGACACCCTATCCAACGAAATCCATAAATTAGTGCAATTATAACATCCCTATGAAAAAAGTTCTATTCTTTTTCACTATACTTGCCATCTCACTCCCCATTGTAGCACAAACAAGTCCATCACACCCTTTCAACACCGACTGGCCGGAAACTTACATAGAGACCAACCTGTCAAAAAAACAGCTGAAGGATATTTGCAAAGACTACTCTGTGGACAAGGTCAGACAAGATGGAGATGACTGCTATCATGTCATGCTATGCATCGGGCGCAAAGATTACAACCGTTTCCTTTCCCTGGGAATACCCTTCACCATTATTTCTGGCACAAAGGCCAACGTTAAGATGGCACACTCATACGAACAGTTGACAAGCTCTTGGAACCGCTACCCTACATACGGCACCTATCTGGCCACGATGGACACTTTCCAGAGTAAATTCCCTGACATCTGCAGTGTGGAGACCATTCTGGACCACACCTCTGCCAACCACAAGATTCTAGCCGCCCACATCAGCAACAATCTTCAAAATCGGGGCAACAAGCCCGCATTCTTCTACACTTCCACCATGCATGGTGACGAGCCCGTAGGATACTACATTCTGCTTCGTTTTATCGATTATCTGCTCAAC
The DNA here is from genome assembly GCA_905233745.1 of uncultured Bacteroidales bacterium. Taxonomy (GTDB): domain Bacteria; phylum Bacteroidota; class Bacteroidia; order Bacteroidales; family WCHB1-69; genus F23-D06. Next base: position 47,321 of record CAJODA010000003.1, on the reverse strand, counting down.
AACTACAATTCAGACCCGCAGGTGCAAAACATCATCAACAATGTGGACTTGTGGATCTGCCCGCTTGAGAACCCCGACGGCACCTATCGAAATCACAACGACTCCCTCAACGCGTCGCCATACAGCACCCGGTACAACTACTCGGAGGTCGATCTGAATCGCTCATACCCTTTTGCAGGCGAAGATTACAACGAAAACGAGACTTTCCCAGACGAGGTTCAGGCCATGATGAATTTCGGACAGGAACGCCATTTCACCATGTCGGCCAACTTCCATGGCGGTGCGGAGTTGTACAACTACCCGTGGGACATTTGGGACTCCAATGAAAAAACACATGCGGACGACAGCTGGTGGCAGCACATCGGCAACAACTTCGCCAACACCTGCCACAGCCAAAACTACTGGTACATGCAAGACATGTACGGTGGCGTCACGGAAGGCGGCGACTGGTACTCCATTACAGGTTCCCGGCAGGATTACTTCAACTATTTCCTGAACTGCCGGGAAGTCACGATAGAAATCAGCTCTGACAAGGTGGTCTCCTATAACAACCTCTACAAGTATTGGAATTATCTGCGGCAAGCTCTCCTTGACTATATAGAAGAATCCCTCAACGGATTCCGTGGCATCGTCACAGACTCCATTACCGGTATGCCCGTCGAAGCGAAGGTTTTCATCAACAACCACGACTATGACAACTCGCATGTTTACTCCCAGCTCCCCGACGGCAACTACCATCGTCCCATCAAAGGAGGAACCTATTCGGTTACGTTTTCAGCAGAGAACTACTATCCCAAAACCGTGAATGTAACGGTAACGGATGGTCAATGTACCGTCAAGGATGTGAAACTTGTTCCCACAAACATAGGAATTAACGAAAACCAGGTCCCGGCATTTGTCATCCACCCCAACCCCACTCACGGGTTCCTTTACATCACCTCGATGGCAAGACCACCCAAACAATTTAACTTTATTATGTACAACAACCTTGGCGGCATTGTTCACCAGGCAAAGGTGGAATCCGGCACCTCCACGCTGAACATATCCCCTCTGGCCGTAGGCACCTATATCATCCGCATAATGGACGGGAGCCAGGAAATCTACCAAACCAAAATTGTTAAGCGATGAGAGATTAACGATGAGAGATTAAAGTTTTTAATCTTTATCGTTTCTTGTCTCCGCGACTATGGGCAAAAAAAAGGACGATCCTAACGGATCGCCCTAATGAAAGCATCTTGTCTTGATCAGAATTAGTCACCCAAGGTAGCCACCATGACAGCCTTGATGGTGTGCATGCGGTTTTCTGCTTCGTCGAAAACGATGGAGTTTTCGGATTCGAAAACATCCTCCGTAACCTCGATGCCATCCAAACCGAACTGTTTGTTCACATCGCGACCGACCTGAGTCTCAAGATTGTGGTATGCGGGCAGACAGTGCATGAATTTGCATTTCGGATTGCCCGTAAGTTTCATCGTTTCCTTGTTCACCTGATAAGGTTTGAGCATCTTGATACGCTCTTCCCAAACCTCGACGGGCTCGCCCATGGAGACCCACACGTCAGTATAGAGGAAATCGCAGCCTTTAACGCCCTTCTTCACGTCGTCGGTAACGGTAACCGTAGCGCCGGTTTCTTTGGCGATTTTCTTGCATTCTGCGATGAGTTCCTTGCTGGGTTGCAGAGCCTTGGGAGCGACGATGCGGACATCCATGCCCATCTTGGCACCACCCACCATCAAAGAGTTACCCATGTTGTAGCGGGCGTCTCCGAGGTAAGCATAGGTCACCTTGTTCAGCGGTTTGTCCACATGCTCGCTCATCGTGAGGAAGTCAGCGAGCACCTGAGTCGGGTGGAACTCGTTGGTAAGGCCGTTCCATACGGGCACACCGGCGAACTTGGCCAGTTCTTCAACGGTGGCTTGTTTGAAGCCACGATACTCGATGCCGTCGAACATACGTCCGAGCACGCGAGCGGTATCAGCCATGGACTCCTTGATGCCGATTTGTGAACCGGTCGGTCCCAGATAGGTGACGTGTGCACCCTGGTCGTAAGCCGCCACTTCGAAAGCGCAGCGTGTACGGGTGGATGTCTTTTCGAAAATCAAAGCAATGTTCTTGCCTTTGAGGCGAGGTTGCTCTGTGCCGGCATACTTGGCGCGTTTGAGGTCACGTGCAAGGTCCAACATGTATTGAATCTCCGTAGGGGTGAAATCCAACAATTTGAGGAAATGTCTGTTTCTTAAATTGAAAGCCATAATTTTGGGGTTAAAGTTGTTAATATATGTGATTAAAAGATTATCGATTAAAGATTATCGATTATCGATAAACGTCATCGCTCATCGATAATCGTTCAACGCTAATCGTTTACGATGCGTGTTCCGCAGGAGTCGTCGCCCAGGCGGCCGGCTTCTGTAATGATGCAGGGGTGGCCGGTCTTCTCCACAAACATGATAGCGGCGCGCACCTTCGGTGCCATCGAGCCTTCTGTAAACTGGCCTTCTGCCAGATATTTCTTGGCTTCACCAATGGTAACCACATCCAGTGCTTTCTCGTCGGGCTTGCGGAAGTTGATATAGACTTTTGGCACATCAGTGAGAATGTAGAACTCGTCGGCATTGATTTCCACAGCGGTGATGGCAGAGGCAAGGTCCTTGTCAATCACAGCCTGCACGCCCCTAAGGTAACCATCCTGCATAGCTACGGGGATGCCGCCGCCACCGACCGTGATCACAATAATACCTTCATCGGCCAGTTTGCGGACCAACTTCACGTTCTGGATGCGGATGGGCTTCGGGGAAGCCACAACCTTACGCCATCCGTTTCCCTTGGGATCCTCGCGATAGATGTCGCCAGTCTCATCATGATACTGTTCGGCCTCCTCCTTGGAAACATACGGGCCCACAGGTTTGGTCGGGTTCTGGAACATGGGGTCATCGCCGTCCACCTCCACATGTGTAAGCAATGTTACGGTATCACGGTCCCACTTCTCTTCGGCAAAAACACGACGGAAACCCTCTTCAATCAATGCACCAATAGAGCCTTGGGTTTCAGCGACACAGAAATTCAGCGGCATGGACTCCACTTCGAAGGTCTCTTTGCCAGCCTTATGCTGTAGCATGACATTGCCCACTTGCGGGCCATTGCCATGGCCTATTACCATCCGATAGCCGGATTTCAACATCGGAACCAAACATCTGCATGTCTCGGTCACATTCTCAATCTGTTCTTGATAGGTGCCTTTTTGATGGCTTTTAAGTAAAGCGTTGCCGCCAAAGGCAATAACGGCGAGTTTGCTGTCTGTCATAAAAAGTTTATAAAAGTTTGTAAGGTTTGTAAAGTTAAATCGATAAACGATAATCGATAATCGTTCATCATGTCCTACCAAATTCTGGCACGTTTCTCAGGAGCGAGATACATGGGATCGGAGGGTTGGATATTGAAGGCATTGTTGAAGGCGTCGATGTGCGGCAGGGTGCCGTTCACGCGCCAGCGGCCCAGAGAGTGCGGGTCTTCTTTTGTACGACGGAGAATTTCCTCTTGGCGGATGTTGGCAGCCCAAACGGCGGCATAAGCCAGGAAGAAGCGCTGCTCGGGTGTGTAGCCGTCCATGTCACCCTTGATAGTACCTTCAGATTTGGCTTTCTGGAAAGCACTGTAGGAAACGTTCAAGCCACCGTTGTCCGCAATATTCTCTCCCAGGGTGAAGGAACCGTTGCCAAAAACGCCAGGCGCGACTTCAATTGCATTGAAATGATCCACAATGAGCTGGGATCTCTCTTTGAAGGTGGCGGCATCCTGTTCGGTCCACCAGTCGGTGAGGTTACCTTTAAGGTCATAGTTTCTGCCTTGGTCGTCAAAGCCATGGGTCATCTCATGGCCGATCACCACGCCGATGGCACCGTAATTGGCGGCATCATCCGCATTCATGTCGAAGAAAGGCGGTTGAAGAATGCCTGCGGGGAAACAGATCTCATTGGTACTGGGATCATAATAAGCGTTGACCGTTTGCGGAGTCATCTGCCACTCGTCCTTATCGACGGGTTTACCGATTTTCGACAATCTGTAGGCGCTTTCAAAGCGGCGAGCACGCACCACATTGGCATAATAGCTGTCGTTCTGGATTTGTAGCGCACTATAGTCTCTCCATTTATCCGGATAGCCAATTTTAACTCTGAAAGCGGCCAGTTTTTCCAGAGCATTCTTCTTGGTAACCTCAGTCATCCAGGTAGAAGCCTTGATACGTTCGCCAAGAGCCCATTGGAGGTTCTTGACCAACTGTTCCATACGGACCTTTGCTTCGGCGGGGAAGTAGGCCTTAACATACATCTGGCCGAGGGCTTCGCCGAGACAGCCGTCCACTGTGCCAATCACTCGTTTCCAGCGGGGGCGGTTCTCCTGCTTGCCGGAGAGCACCTTGCCGTAGAAGTCAAAGTCGGCGTTTACAAAGTCGTCGCTCAGATAGGAGGCGGCGGCATTGATGACGTTCCAGGCCAGGTATGCGCGGATCACCTCCATATCAGCCACTGAAAGAATGTGGTTCAAACTGGCGAAATAGGTAGGTTGGCCCACATTGACCGTATCAACATTGTCCAATTTCAATGTATTCAGATAGACTTTCACGTCAATAGCAGGAATCATCTTCTGGAAATCAGCCGGAGTGCATTTATGTATGGTCTGATAGGGATCACGGAGCGTGGTCTTATCCACGAAAGCGCTGGCCATCATGGTTTCCAGCGAGAGGACTCGCTTTGCAAGTTCAGTCTCATTGCCCTCAAAGCCGGCCATTTTGCTATAACCGGCCATCTTAAACATCTTGGCCATGAGCTTCACATACTCATCACGGATGTTCTGCTGGTCTTTTTCCAAATAATAGTCACGATCGCCGATGCCGAGGCCTGTCTGCCAGAGATAGGCGATGGTCATATCACTGTTGTCGGGATCGGAAGAGCCAAACAGGGCAAAGAAAGGATGGAGCCCTTCAAGGGACATGTCAGCCAATTTCCGGGAAAGCTGCGCGCGACGCAAAGATGCGATAGCGCCAAGTTCAGTCTGGATAGGCTGCGCGCCTTGATTTTGCAACGTAACGGTATCCATGCCGATTTTATAGAGATCGCCCACTTTCTGCTCAAGTGTGCCGGCTGCATTCTTTTGAGCGGAAAGTTTCAAAACCAAATCCTTGAGTTGCTTCTGGTTATTCTCCCCGAGCACGTCAAAGCTGCCAAAGCGGGCATACTCAGGTCCCAGAGGGTTGAGTTTCATCCAGCCGCCGCAGGCATACTGGTAGAAATCTTCTGTCGGTTTCACAGATTTGTCAAGATTGGTCAGCGTAACTCCTGATTTGACCTTCTTGGGTTTGGATTTAGTGGTCATAGGTTGGGAACTGGTAAAAACAAAAAACAATATTACCATTGACAATGTCAATGAAAACCATTTTTTCATACGTATATTATTAAAAATCAATATAAAAAAAGCAAAAAACTCCCCTGTTCAAGGGGAGGGCAAAGATACATTATTTTTTTGAATAGAGATGCCTTGATATACGATTATTATAAAGACAGAGACACGTCAGGCATTTCAGTGTTGTGCAAGGGCATATTGCAGGGCTTGTCCCGTATAGGAGCGCTTGCGTTCAATGAGTTTTTCGGGCGTTCCCTCAAAGACGATGCGACCGCCTTCATCGCCGCCCTCCGGCCCCATGTCAATAATCCAGTCAGCACACTTTATCAACTCCATGTTATGCTCAATAACCACCACCGAGTTGTCACGTTCAATCAATCGGTTGAAGGCCTTGTACAGTTTGTTGATGTCGTGAAAATGCAGTCCCGTGGTCGGTTCGTCAAAGAGGAAGAGTTTATTCTGCTGGTCATCCTCGAGGGAAAGGAAATAGGCGAGTTTCACACGCTGAGCCTCGCCGCCCGAAAGGGTTGAGGAGTTCTGTCCCATAACCAGATAGCCAAGTCCCACATCCTGCAACGGAACCAGCCGCTTCAGGATATTCTTGGTGATATCGGTAACGGGCAACTGGCGGAAAAACTCAACAGCCTGGTCAATCGTCATGCTCAGGATATCGTAGACGGTCTTATCCTTGATCTTCACATCAAGTGCTTCCTCACGGAAACGGGTTCCGTTACAAGAGGGGCACAGGAGTTCCACATCAGCCATAAACTGCATGTTGATATGGATAACGCCCTCGCCTTCGCACTCTTCGCAGCGGCCGCCAGCCACGTTGAAAGAGAAGAAGCTGGGTTTGTAGTTGCGCTGTTTGGACAGCGGCTGTGCCGCAAACAGGTCACGAATGTAGTCATAGGCTTTGACGTAAGTGACCGGATTGGAGCGCGACGAGCGCCCTATGGGTGCCTGGTCCACCAGCACCACTTCGTTCACCTTTGTCATGTCGGCGTCAATACGGGAGAAGCTACCCGGCTTGGCGCCCGCCTTATCGAGCAGCCGCAGCATACCCAGATAAAGGATATTGTTCACCAGCGTGCTCTTACCGGAACCGCTCACGCCGGTAACGGCCGTGAAGCACTGCAGGGGGATTTTAACATCGATATTTTTGAGGTTGTTGGCCTTGGCGCCCACAATCTCAATATAGTTCCGCCAACGTCTCCGGCGGACAGGCACCGGGATGGCTCGGCTCATTTCGGCTGGATAACCGCCCATCATGCCTCTCAGATAGTCGGCGGTAAGGTCGTCCTTCTGCTCCATCAGCTGGCCAAATGTGCCGCTAAACACCACTTCGCCACCGAACTGTCCGGCTCTCGGGCCAATATCAATCACATAGTCGGCAGCGCGGATAATGGACTCGTCGTGTTCCACGACCACCACGGTGTTGCCTATGTCACGCAAGCGTTTCAGCACGCGAATGAGATTCTCCGTATCACGGGGGTGGAGGCCGATACTCGGTTCATCCAATATATAGATAGAGCCGACCAGGCTGCTGCCCAATGAGGTCGCCAGGTTAATGCGCTGGGTCTCGCCTCCTGACAAGGTGCCCGTTGTGCGGTCCAGCGTCAAGTATCCGAGCCCCACATCGTCCAGCAGGCTTACACGATTGGTTAATTCAACGACTATTTTCTGGGCTATTTCCCGTTCAGTAGCAGAGGCATATTTGAAATGGTTGAAGAAAGCCTTCAATTCCGAAACCGGCATTTGGAGGAGGTCCACGATAGTTTTACCGCACACTTTCACGTAGCGGGCCTCCGCACGCAAGCGGGCGCCGTGGCATTCCGGGCAAAGTTCCCGCCCACGATAGCGGCTCTGCAACACCCTGTACTGGATTTTATAAGTGCGAGACGCCACAAACTGGAAAAATTGGGTTATACCTTCCACTTTGTGTTTCTCATCGCCATACCATAATAAGTCAAACTCCTCCTTGGTAAGCCCGTCAATGGGGCGGTGTACCGGGAAGTCAAGTTTGGAGGCTTGTTTGATAAAATACTGTTTCCACTCGTTCAACACATCGCCGTGCCAACAGGCGACAGCATCATCCGCCACCGAAAGAGCACGGTTGGGGATTACCAGATCCACATCCACCCCTTCGATAAAACCAGTGCCGGAACACATCTTGCAGGCACCATAGGGATTGTTGAAGCTGAACAGGTTAACAGACGGTTCTTCAAAAGCGATTCCGTCCATCTCAAACAGGTTGCTAAAGGTCTTCTGCACCACTGATGTTTCAGTTTCTGTGTGCACCATGCACACCCCCTTGCCTTCCATGAAGGCCACCTGAATGGAATCAGCAAGGCGCGTCATATTGGAGGCTATATTCTCCGACTTGAAACGGTCGATGAGCACATACATCTCCGAGATCCTATTGGCTTTCTTCCCATTCAGGAAGTCGTCAATTTCAGCCAGTTTGCGGTTATATACCACACGGCTGAAACCTTGCTGTTTCAGTATGGCCAGCTGCTCCTTCAGGGTTCTTCCTTCCGGGAGAACCAGCGGAGCCACCAGGTACACCCTGCGGCCCTCTGGGATTTTCTCTATATAATGTACCACATCAGATACATGGTCGCGGCGCACCTCCTTGCCCGTTACCGGGGAATAGGTGTGACCGATGTGGGCGAACAGGAGTTTCAGGTATTCGTAAATCTCCGTAACCGTACCCACCGTCGAACGCGGGTTATGCGACATGGTGCGCTGCTGGATGGCGATAGCCGGCGGGATGCCCTTGATGGACTTCACTTCCGGTTTGTGCATACGGCCCAGAAACTGCCGGGCATAGGAGCTCAGGCTCTCCACATAGCGGCGCTGGCCCTCCGCATATAAAGTATCATACGCCAGCGACGATTTTCCCGACCCCGACAAGCCTGTGATGACCACCAGCTTGTTGCGGGGAATATCCACATCAATATTTTTGAGATTGTTGACGTTGGCGCCTCGAATTTCAATAAAGTCGTTCTTCATCTATGGAATCATCACGGTTAAAGCAAAAAGCAAAGCGGGTATCGAAGCGATCAGAATGGAGTCAAAGCGGTCGAGCATCCCACCATGACCCGGCATAATGCTACCGCTATCCTTAACCCCAGCCCGGCGTTTGAGGAGTGATTCCAAAAGATCTCCTACCGTACCGAAAAGGACGATTAGTATGGCGAAAACCACCCATTTCCACAAAGCGATGTGAAGATGTCCAAAATAGGGAATGCTGGGGAGAACAATTGCCATCACAACAGTCATGATGAATCCCGTCACCGTTCCTTCCCAGGTTTTTTTAGGCGAGATATGTTCGCACATCTTGTTCCTTCCATAAAGTGTTCCACCCAGATATGCAAAAGTGTCGTACGTCCAAATCAGTATCAGGAATGCCAGTATTAATGGCGGACAGACGCGAGTCATCACGGCCAAGAACCCCAAGGGGATGACAATCCAGGAATATGCGAAAAGCGGAACCCCCATGTGTTCGAGCGGTGCGGGACGGTGGCGGAGCAATTCCAGCACCGACAATGCCACTGACAGGGATATAATGGTCAGGACTGCAACGACGACAAACATAAAAAGGGTCATCATTTCCGCATTGTAGAAAAAGGAACTCCTTCGGAGGCCAAAGTTGAGTATGACGGCGAACTGGACAACCGTTGCAACCATCAGCAGCACCATCGAAAGTCGGTCAACCGGCCCGGAGACCAGTCGCATGCACTCGAATATGGCAATGCAGGCCGCCACACACAAGAGCACATCCATCAGGGGGAAGACAAACACACCGGCAACCATAAGGGCCACGTAGGCGGCACCGACTACCGTTCTAATCAGCAGATTCTTGTACTTGGGCATCATGATCGGAAACTAAAAACAGTATAATACGAGGGTTAACGGGGGTGGACTGCGGCACGCCGTCCACTTTTTCAATCGGTGTAGGGAGCAGGAACTCAGTCAATGGGAAAGCTTTGTTGTCATTCTTCCGCATCTGGAAATTCAGGGCATCATCCAGATCCTGGAAAACGCAACGTTCACGGGAGATCACAATCAGGTCGCGGGCCAACCCCCTGACCGAAGGATAGACATTCAATGCCTGGGAGAAACCCACGCTACCCGTCGGGGCAATCAGCACGTTGGAAGCCACGACCGCAGCATCGGCAGATTCAACCGCAGAGATGGCGGTCACATACGGCACCTGATACTTCTCCAAGTACTGTGAAAAGAAGGGGCTGGTGCTAAGCACATTGCCATATTTCTGACTCTTGCACAGGCGTATAAGGACAGAGACCAAGTCTTGATTGGTACAGGGCACATACAAGCCGCCGGCAGCACGGAACTTCTCCACAAAAGAGGCGACCAAGTTGGGTATGGGCTGATAAACGTCTGCATTTATGTTCATATCCAGCTCTGCATTCACCACCTCCATCTTATTGGACAGTGCATTGCGGATATTCTGGCGGATACTCTCCTTCTCCGTCAGGATGCTGGAGTCAAATTGATTATTGTCGGCCATGATTTCTAGGTATTATTATTATGTAAAGACGCAAAATCTTGCGTCTTTACTATGAGTTTACATCAGTATCAGGGGTTTCGGTATCTTCCGATTTCTCAAACGGGCGTTTGCCCAAGATTCTCTCCACATCCTCAGTGTAGATCACCTCGCGGTCAAGCAGCAACTGTGCCAGTTCTCCGAGTTGTTCCTTATGCTCATTCAAGATATCTTTCGCTTTCTGATAACAGGATTCCACAAGTTCGCGAATCTGACCGTCGATATCTTGTGCAGTCTTCTCACTATAGGGCTTCGTGAAAGAGTATTCCTGCTGGCCAGTGGAGTCATAGTAGCTCACATTGCCGATTTTCTTGTCCAGGCCATAATAGACCACCATGGCGTAAGCCTGCTTGGTCACGCGTTCGAGGTCATTAAGTGCACCTGTGGAGACACGGCCGAAAGTGACCTCTTCGGCGGCACGTCCGCCCAAAGTGGCTGTCATCTCATCCACAAGCTGGTCGTAAGTGGTCAGCTGACGCTCCTCCGGCAGATACCAGGCTGCGCCGAGAGCTTTGCCACGGGGCACGATGGTAACCTTCACCAGCGGGGAGGCGTAACGCAACATCCAGCTCACACAGGCATGACCGGACTCATGGAACGCGATGGAGCGCTTCTCTTCCGGGGAGATGACACTGCCACGTCGTTCCAGACCACCGATGATGCGGTCAACGGCCGACAGGAAGTCCTCCTTCTCAATCTGGGTCTTGTTGTTACGTGCAGCAATAAGGGCAGCCTCATTGCACACATTGGCAATATCGGCTCCGGAGAAACCGGGAGTCTGCTTGGCAAAGAAATCCAGATCGACATCGGGGCCGATCTTAAGGTTGCGCACGTGCACGCCAAAGATACCCTTGCGCTCATTGAGGTTGGGCAATTCAACCTGAATCTGGCGGTCGAAACGGCCGGCACGCAACAGGGCGCGGTCAAGGATATCGGCGCGGTTGGTGGCCGCCATGATGATGACACCGGCATTGGTGGAGAAGCCGTCCATCTCGGTAAGCAACTGGTTAAGGGTGCTCTCCCTTTCATCATTCGCATTGGAGAGGGCATTCTTGCCACGAGCACGGCCGATGGCATCAATCTCGTCGATAAAGATGATGCACGGGGCTTTCTCCTTGGCGGTCTTGAACAGGTCACGGACACGCGAGGCGCCAACGCCAACGAACATCTCCACAAAGTCGGATCCCGACAAGGAGAAGAAGGGCACTTTGGCTTCGCCCGCCACTGCCTTGGCCAACAGGGTCTTGCCCGTGCCCGGAGGGCCTACCAGCAGCACGCCTTTGGGTATCTTGCCACCCAAAACAGTATATTTCTTGGGATTCTTCAGAAAGTCAACAACCTCTTCAATCTCAAACTTGGCACCCTCCAGGCCGGCCACATCCTTGAAGGTGACCAGTTGGCCTGACTTCTCGTCAAACTCCTGAGCTTTGGACTTGCCAATATTAAAAATATTGCCACCGCCGCCCAAACCTCCACGCATAGAACGCATGGACCAGATAAAGAGAGCGAAAATGAGAAAGGTGGGCAGCACCCAGATGAAAAGCTCCAGGCCCCAGCTTTTGGTGTTGTCCTGAGTGGTCGGAAACTCGTATTCGCCGGCGATATCGCTGGCAGACAAGGTACTGTCCTGCTCCAAACGACTCTGTATTGCCCTCTCTTTCACCTCCTTGAGATTGTCATTGAACACTTTCAAATCGGTCACTGTGATAAAATACTGGGGGCCTTGGGTGTTATCTTTCACTTTCTCATATGCGGGGTTGCTCTGCAACGCCTGCGTTTTCAAGAAAACGTTAACTTTCTCATCTTTCTGAACATATACCAAATGGTCAATTTCACAGTTTTTAACCATCTGGTTGAACTGCATGTCGTTTACGCTGATCGCACGCGTGTTGCCCATCGAGAAAAGGTAATAGGCGAGAATGAAGATTCCGACGAGAACATAGATGTATAAAAATGAAAACTTTGGCTTGTTCTTGGAGCCATTGGTGTTCTTGCCCTTGAGCGGCGAAGAGGAAAATTGGTTATTTTTCGGGGTATTAAATGACATAAGAAGGGTACAAGGTGAACGGTTAGAATTTTTGGACTTCTGCGTCGCTCCAGAGGGCTTCCAGGTTGTAGTAAGCGCGGGCTTCGGGCTGGAAGATGTGCACGAGGACGTTGAAATAGTCGAGCAGAATCCACTCGCAGTTGTCGAGACCTTCAACATGCACAGGCTTCACACCCGCCTCACGTTGGGTTTTTTCCTGCACAAAATCGCATAAAGTCTCCACATGCGGTTTTGAATTTCCTGTGCAAATCACGAAATAATCAAAGTAGGTGTGGTTTATCTTTTTCAGATTCAAACACTGGATATCTACACCTTGCTTTTCAATAAGAGCCTGGATGATAAGTTCTTCTATATTTCCCTCGAAGGGAGTTCCTTCAAATTTGACTTTTCTTTTTACAGTCATAGGTGTGGTTTAAAAATTAGCGGGCAAAGGTACAATTTTTTTTTATATTTTTGCGGCCTTAAAAAACATCCATAAATATGAAAAAGACGCTCTTATCCCTCTTTTGCGTAGTGTTCTCTTTATTTGCAACCTACGCTCAGAATGACTTGACGACAGTTCCCTACAGTTTCACCCACAACAGCATCGCATTGAACATCGACCACGTGGACATGCCTGCTGTAGATGCTGACAAGCTCCTTGCAGAGGATGCCGTCACGGAAAAAGGGACACCTTTGAGAGTCGGTATTGTACATTCTGTGGATTTCACATTCGAGAACTCAGGCAGAACGGACATCCTGCCTGACGGAAGCAGGTTGTGGAGATTGGCCATCACCTCTCCCGACGCCACTTTGATTTCCGTCATCTTTTCCAAGTTCAACATACCGGAGGGTGCCATGCTCCACGTCTATAGCAGCGACAGAACCCAGGTGAGCCAGGCATACACCAACGAGGATTACGCGAAGACCAACGGTTATATGGGCACTCTTGATATCGTGGGTGACGAGATCACGCTGGAATACTACGAGCCGGCCGACGCCGCATTCCGTGGAGAGATTCAGATTGAACGTGTCAGCCATATATATCGTGACATCATGCACCTGAAAAACGCAAGCAAAGGCTACTGGGGCGATGCTGAGGGTGACTGCCATATCAACGCAATCTGTTCCGACGGGGATCCATGGCGCGACCAGATCAACTCGGTGGTTTGCATCTTGATATCTGAAAACGGCGAATCCTTCATGTGCTCCGGAGCCATGATTAACAACGTGCGCCAGGACAAGACCCCTTACGTGCTGACAGCCAACCACTGTTCCACAGCATCAAATGCAGTGTTCAGATTCCTTTTCGACTACCAGACACACACATGTGACGGCACATCCGGTTATAATTCCCGTATTGCATACGGCGGAGAAGTAATTGCCAGTGCAGGATACAACGGAAACAACAACCTCTCCAGCAGCTCCGACTTCTTACTGTTGAAAATAACGGGAGAGATTCCGGCCAGTGCCCAGAGAAACCTGGTTTTCGCAGGATGGGACGCCTCCGGCTCATCGTCCGTGGGTATTGCCGTGCATCATCCCGGTGGAGACTATAAAAAGATCAGTTTCCCGAGAGTGGTGGCCAGTCCCGGCGGCACCTACAACAAATACTGGATTGTCGGCTGGTACTCCAACCCCAACAGGGGCTGCACCGAGCAGGGTTCCTCCGGTTCTCCGCTTTTCAACGCAAACGGACGTATCATCGGTGACCTCAGCACTGGAAGCAGCGCGTGCGACAACATGTCCGGCACGGACAGCTACGGCAAGTTCTCCTATTCCTGGACCAACAGCAACAACAGCAACAACGCCCGCAAACTTAAACCGTGGCTTGACCCGGACAACACAGGCGCGCTGAGCATGCCAGGTATGCGTTACGACGGCACTCCCGTGGGTGTTGAGAACTACATCACGTCAGACCGCACCTTTATCGCTTCTCCCAACCCCAGTGACGGCCGTATCTTCCTGAAGGGTTCCTTCGAGCAAGGCAATGCCTTGTGCAACGTCTATGACGCCGCCGGAACACTCGTGCACTCCAGCACTGTTGATGCTGCCCCCACCTTCCAAATGAACCTCAGCAACTTGTCTGACGGTATCTATTTCATGGAAATCGTACAGGGCAAAAAGGTATATAACTCAAAATTGGTCATTGTAAAATAACCTTGGACACCACACCTCTGCTATCGACCGCCTACCTGCCTCCCGTCGAGTACTTCTCCTTTCTGATGAATCGCGAGGTCTGGGTCGAGAGCAAGGAAAACTACTGCAAGCAGAGTTACCGCAACCGCGCCTGCATTCTGACGGGCAACGGCGTACAGACGCTCCATGTGCCCGTAGTGCACATCTCTCACAAGCCGCCCATTACGGAGGCTTGCATTGAGTACACCACGCCCTGGCAACGCAGCCACTGGCGCGCCATCACTACTGCATACAACGCCAGCCCATACTTCCTGTACTACCAGGATGCCTTACGGCCTTTCTATGAGCAACGCTTCGAACGCCTGTTTGACTACAATCAGCAGCTCACAAAGACGCTGCTGAAGTTGCTCGGTGTAAACTCCGCATTACATCTCACAACTGACTATGACAGTGTCCGCACGCCTGACCTTCGGACACTCATACACCCGAAACAGAGCATCCGCCCCGAATATCCGCTGCGCCTCACCATCCCATACTATCAGGTTTTCGAGGACCGGTTCGGATTCACGCCAAACCTATCTGTTCTCGACCTGCTCTTCAACCTGGGACCTGAGGCCGCAGGCTACCTTCTGACCCTTAACAACCGATTTAACCTGCTATTATCCTCCAATGGGAAATGAGAAACTAAATATTGTAGAACGATTCTTACAAATCATCAAACAGCTGGCTGACCGTATTTCCTATTCGCAGGAGCTGTTTGACGATGATGTATGGAAGATTCGGCTCTCCAAAAACAAGCACCACAGCATTAAATACTCTGTGCAGCGCAAGCCCTTCACATTCGCCCTCAAAACCGGGGATGATGTGTACAAGTACCTGCTGATGATCTCCATGTCGGTGATGCTGGTGGTGATGCTGTTCATGTCCCAGCATGTAGGCATCTCCACACGCGAACTGGAGCAGGACCACTATTCTGAGTTGGTGTACAACCATTTCCACCATATCGGTGACACGGAAGCCTACAAGACTCACCCATTCGCCTCCACACAGGCACAAATCATTGACCTTTTGGTGTACGGCTCCTGCAAAGCATTCCATGCGGAGGACTCCTTCACAGTCCGGCACACCTTGAGTGCAATCTTCGGATGGCTGCTGATTTTCTATCTCTCCATCCTGATTCTCAAAGCGTACAACTGGCGGGCCGCCTTTTTCACCGCCTTCTTCCTCTTCATCTCTCCCCGATTCTTCGGCTATTCGCTAAGCAACATGGTGGATGTGACCTTCGCTTTCGGATTCATATTCACCATCACACAAATGTATTATTTCTGTCGTGAGTTGCCCGTTATCCGCATATACCGCTGTTTCAAGCTTCTATTGGGAACATTCATCGCACTCTCCACCTACAACGCCGGATTTGTCCTGATTCACTTCCTGATTGTCTTCACCCTGCTCAACTTCTTCCTATACAACCCCCTCAAGAAGATTGCTTCCAAGGAATACATGAAAGCACTGGGGCAATTGCTCCTGGTGTTGGCCGGCACAATCCTGACGGTATATGTTGTCCACATGGCCTGCACCTGGTTCCTCGAGCGCTCATTTGTGCTCCCTCATAACGCCTTTGAGCTGCTGACCATCAACTACCCCACGTCCGGCAACCAGCTCTTCAAAGGTCATACGATCGGACCGGACAACTTCCCATTCAGCTACCTGTCCACTTACCTCTTCATCACAACCCCGACCATTATACTGATGGGATTTCTGTTGTTCTTCATTTTCTTCAAGACAGCAGTGAAGACATTGAAATTCTACTCCATATTCATTTTCTTGTACTCTTTCCTGTATTGCATCCATGAGGTGAGGACCTACTACCTCAGTCCCGACACCGTATGGGCAATTTACTACTCCATATATCCGCTGTTCATGTTGATAGCGGCCAGCGGTATAGAATGCACCCTGCGGGCAGTGAACGACAAATACACAAACTTTGTGATCATGGGCATCATCGCACTGCTCTCCTTCATGCCCATCCGGCATATCATGTTCAACAAACCAGTGGTCTCGCTCTACTTCAACGAAATATCCGGCGGCATCAACAATGCGTACGCCAAGTACGAACTGGACTGCAATGACGACGCCAACAAGACAGCTTGCTTGTGGATGAAACGGCACATCTACCGCCAGGACCTCATTTCGAGACCCGAGGACAGCATCATGACAGTGGCCACCAACGGAAATGCAGCCTGCGGACTCTTCTTCCAAAAAGACAGCAGCCTGATACGTCTGCAACACCTGCCGTTCAGCAAGACAGACAGCACTTGGGACTACTACATTGACTTCTGCAACAACATACCGTCCACCCAGCTCAGAAACGGCACCTGGCCGTCAGACTCCTCCATTTACCGGCTGTATATCGATTCGAAGCCCATCGTAGCCATTTACCGAAACAAATACAAGGCTCGCGAGCGGGCACTCCGGGACAGCCTTCAGGCCGCCGAAGCAGCGTATGTCGACAGCCTGGCAACAATACCGGAATAAGGCATTTTTTTCTTATTTTTGCACACCCATTGGAAAAATCACTTCATAGCTATGATAGAATACAACACCAAACGAAACAAACTTGTCATCAAAGAGTATGGCCGCAACGTACAGAAGATGATTGAGGAGGCCATGACCATTGAAGACCGTGAGAAGCGCAACGAGACCGCCCGTGCCATCGTCCGCGTGATGGACCAACTGAACGAAGTGAAAGACCCTGCCAACGCCGGGAAGCGGGAATCCATGGACTACTGGCACAAACTATGGGATCACCTGCATATCATGTCCGGCTACACGCTGGATATTGACTGTCCATTCCCGAAGCCTGTACCCAAAGACAAAGAGAAGGAGGTGGTTAAGCCTGACTACAACAAGCATCATATACGGCTCAGAACTTACGGGCGCAACATGGAGAACATCATAATGAAAGTGGCCAGCTACCCGGAGAACGTGCGAAACATATTGGTGCGTCCTCTGGCCAACCATCTGAAAATGATGTACCTGATATACAACCGCAACTCTGTGAACGACTCACTGATTGCGCACCAGATAGAAGAGATATCCGATGGCAAACTCACCGTTCCTGAAGATTTCTCCTTCGCCTCCACCAATGCCCTGCTGCAAATGGCCAACAGCAACTCCGATTTCTACATCACTCCGGCCAAGAAAAAGAAGAAGAAAAAGAAGAAGAAGAAAAAGAAAAATCCAACTAATTTATGAACATCATAGAGGTTGACCAAGTCACCAAAACATTTGACAACCATCTGGCGTTGGACAGGGTGTCCCTATCCATCCCGGAGGGTATCATTTTCGGATTATTAGGACCGAACGGTGCGGGCAAAACCACCCTTATCCGAATCCTCAACCAAATCACATACCCCGATTCCGGGACCGTCTATTTCAAAGGCCGTCCCTTGGAGGCAGAGGATGTGCGCCAGATAGGCTATCTGCCTGAAGAGCGCGGTTTGTACAAAAAGATGAAAGCCGGCGAGCAGGCCATGTACCTCGCAAGGCTCAAAGGTCTTGACCGTGACACCGCCTACAAGCGCCTGCGCGTCAAGTTCCAGCAATATGACATATTGGATTGGTGGAATCGCCCTGTAGAAGAGCTCTCCAAGGGCATGCAGCAGAAACTTCAGTTTATCACCACCATCCTCCATACCCCTTCCTTCCTCATATTGGACGAGCCCTTCAGCGGTTTTGACCCCATCAACTCCAATTTGCTGAAAGAGGAGATCCTACGCCTGAAGCAAGAGGGCACCACCATTATCCTCTCCACCCACAACATGGCCTCCGTAGAGGAAATCTGCGATGAAATCGCCCTCATCAACAAAGCTCAAAAAATATTGTCGGGTAATATCCTGGAAGTCAAGAACCGATTCAAGAAAAACATCTTCAATGTGGACATGTCATCCGACAGTCCGGACATCACCCCTATATTGCAAGATCCCTACGAGTTGATCGGGACAAAGGTTTCCCCGATTGGCAAATCATATACGGTGAGAATCCACGACAACCAGCCAGCCAACAATCTGCTGAGACTGCTGGTTGAGCATGGCAACATTCTTTCATTCAAGGAGGTCCTGCCCACCATGAATGAGATTTTCATCGAACAAGTACAAACATTCAACCAAGAACATCATGAGTAACAACATATCCCTAATCATATCCCGTGAATATACCACAAGGGTCAAGAAGAAATCCTTCATCATCATCACCCTTCTGCTGCCCGTGCTGATAGCAGCCGTCATTGTACTGCCCGTATTGCTGGTCATGCAAAGCGAGAAATCCCAGACCGCCAATGTTCTTGTAGTGGATGAGACTGACATTTTCATAAATGCCTTTGAAGAGACCGAGAACACCACATTCTCATACCAATCGGGAGACATCAACCAGCTGAAACAGGATGCCTTCGACAACAAAAAATACGACTGCGTGTTCCACATCCTCCGCAACAGCCAGGGATTAAAGAGCAATCTCTACTACAAGAGCAATCTTCCGTCAGGGCTCCAAGGCAAGTTGGAGAGTCAGATGGACGAAATTTTCTTTAACCGCATCCTGCAGGATTCGCTGCACATTGAACCGGCGAGGTTTGAGAGACTGCAAGACCTCACCAAAGTGGACATTACCACCATTCAGGTGGACGACCAAGGCACGGAGCGGGAGAACATTGCGGAGATGAACGAAATTATCGGCATGATGTGCGGTTTCTTCATCTACTTCATCATCGTCATATTCGCCAGCCAGGTGTTGCGTGGCGTGCTGGAGGAGAAGACCAGCCGCATTGTGGAGGTGCTCATATCCTCCGTGAAGCCCCTCCATCTGCTCATCGGCAAGATTGTCGGTATTGCCATGGTGGGTCTCACCCAACTTGCCATCTGGCTGGTGCTGACCTTCGGCATCCTCGGCGGCATCCAGCTGGCAGCACCGGATCTCTTCCAGTCCGACACTGCAACAGAGCTGTCTGCAGAATCCATCCAAAACGCCGAAGCACCGGCAGAATTGACGGAGAACATCAACATTTTCCAGAAAATCAATGAGTTCTTCCCCATTTCATTCACTGAAATCATCCTCAGTTTCATATTCTTCTTCATCGTGGGGTATCTCATATACGCCACTCTGTATGCCGCTACCGGCTCCGTAGTGGACAATGAAAGTGACTCACAACAATACACCATGCCTGTTACCATACCGCTATTGCTTGCCATCATTCTAATTCCCACCATCTCCACCAATCCTAACGGGCAGCTGGCCTTCTGGTTCTCCATGATTCCGCTCACCTCCCCCATCACCATGATGGTGCGCCTGCCGGCCGGCGTTCCGCTTTGGCAACTGCTCACCTCCATGGGACTGGCCTTGCTGTTTCTCGCGTTCTGCATTTGGTTTGCCGCAAAGATATATCGCATGGGCATCCTGATGTATGGCAAGAAGAGCGGCTGGAAGGAGATTTTCAAATGGTTGAAGAAGGCATGAGTTTTGGATGTTGGATGTCGGGAATTGGGAATTGGAGTTTAATCGTGATTTTATAATGATTCTTTTAGGATATGCTTTTTAAGAACGCTTTCGAACAAAACGCCGCACTGCACTACGTGTACGAGCATCTTCAGCTCACCTCCAACCTGGGCCGTCACTACTTGCTAAGCTTACCCTTTTGCACCGACGCTAAAGCCCTTAATGAGGAATTTGACCTCTTGGAACAGACTATTGCGATAGCCAATGATGAAGCATGCCGCACCAAGATCACGCATATCCGAACCAACTTACATCAAATTAACGACATACGCCCCACCCTATCCGCCTTGAATGACGGCATCACGCTGGATGACATCCAATTATTTGAAATCAAGAAGACCGCCATCCTCACGCGCAAGATTGCCGACGACCTCAAGGCCATCCATTGCGGAATCTTCCCGCTTGAGAACATGGACCGTGTGGTGGCGATGCTGGACCCGGAGCACACAAACATCCCGCACTTCTACATATACTCAGCATACGACCACGAGTTGGCTGCCTGGCGCGAGCGCATCGACCAAGCCAAGAGTGCCACAGAAGCCGAAGAGTACCGGTTCCTGGCTCAGCAGGTGGAGGACCGCATACGCACAAAGCTGACGAATCAGCTGCAACCCTATAGTGCAGCCATTTCCCATAATCTCGACACTTTGGCGCACCTCGACCTTCTGCTGGCCAAAGCGCGTCTTGCCACCGAGTGGAGCGCCTGCCGGCCTGTAATCGGTCAGGAAACCCGCCTGACACAACTTTTCAACCCCGAAGTGGACCATGCCCTGAAGGAACGTGGGAGAGCATTCCAACCCATAGACATACGCTTCACCAATGAGGCCGTGCTCATCACCGGCGCCAACATGGCAGGCAAGTCCGTGCTGCTAAAGACGGTTTCGCTGGCGCAATATCTGTTCCAATTCGGATTCTGCCTCCCGGCAAAAACGGCTACAATGACTGTCGTTGATGAAATCATCAGCAGCATTGGCGATCAGCAGTCGGAGACCAGCGGACTCTCATCCTTTGCCGTGGAGATCCTCACCATCGACCGCATCATACAAGCGGGCCGCCAAGGGCACAAGGTGCTTGCCCTGGTGGACGAACTTGCCCGAACCACCAATCCCGAAGAGGGCAAGATCCTGGTGGGCAACTATCTCCGCTTGGCCGAGAAACTGCACATCACCACCCTGGTGACGACTCACTACAGCGGCATACGCGCCACCTGCCGCCGCCTGCGCGTGAAAGGCCTGCAACTCAAAGAGGACCAAGTCGTCACCATCGGCAATATCAGCGACTACATGGACTACTCTTTAGTGGAGACTGATGCCGACGAGGTGCCCATGGAGGCCTTCAACATCGCCCGTCTCTTTGGCGTGGATGAGGAGTTGCTGGCGCAATAAACCTTTATTGTGATGCCGTCATTACCGGGAATGACAAAGTCGAGTTCATGTTTACTTTTTTGGTCGAAATAATTTCAGTGCTATTGGATACAAAAAAAAACAGACCCATCCATTGAGGGACAGGTCTGTTTTGTAATATTATAAGAATGAGTGATTACTTGCCGCAGCAGCAGTTCTCATTCTTAATTGATGCCTGTGCGGCAGCCAGACGGGCCACCGGCACGCGGAACGGCGAGCATGAAACGTAGTTCATGCCAACCTTGTAGAAGAACTCGGCTGCGGTCGGGTCGCCGCCGTGCTCGCCGCAAACACCGCATTTGAGGGTTTCGCGGGTAGAGCGTCCACGCTGGA
The DNA here is from genome assembly GCA_905233745.1 of uncultured Bacteroidales bacterium. Classification (GTDB taxonomy): domain Bacteria; phylum Bacteroidota; class Bacteroidia; order Bacteroidales; family WCHB1-69; genus F23-D06. Next base: position 25,909 of record CAJODA010000003.1, on the reverse strand, counting down.
CACCGATTTTCACCAGCTCGCCGACACACTCGCTGTCGAAGGAGTTGAAGGGGTCTGCTGGGATAATCTTATCCTCCACATACTTGTGAACGATGGCGTTCACATCGTCGCGGGAGAAACCGAAAGTCATCTGCGTAAGGTCGTTCGTACCGAAAGAGAAGAACTCGGCCACCTCAGCAATCTGATTGGCCACGAGGGCAGCGCGCGGGATCTCGATCATCGTACCGAACTTGTACTCAAACTTGATGCCGTACTCGTTCTCCACTTCCTCTTTCACCATGTTGGCGATAGATTTCTGGTTGCGGAGCTCGGCGGCGTTGATGGTCAGGGGAACCATGATTTCCAGAATGGGGTGCAGGCCTTCCTTCATCAGTTCAACAGTGGCGCTGAAGAGGGCTCGGAACTGCACGCGAGTGATTTCGGGATAGATAATGCCAAGACGCACACCACGCAGACCCATCATCGGGTTCACCTCGTGAAGTGATTCCACACGTTTTTTCACATCCTCATAATCAATGTTGAGGCGTTTGGCGGTTTCCTTCATCTTGGCTTCGCCTTGCGGGGCAAACTCATGCAACGGCGGGTCCATCAGACGGAACGTCAGCGGTTTGCCGTCCATCACCTTCAACGTGCCCTTGGCAGCCTCCTTGATGTAGGGCTCCAGTTCGTCGAGAGCGGCCACGCGCTCTTCGCGGGTGTTGGCCAGAATCATGTTGCGCAGTTTCTCCAGCGGCTTTTCGCTGTTCTCGCCATAGAACATGTGTTCGATACGGAACAGGCCGATGCCTTCGGCGCCGAAGTCGATGGCCGTTTGCGCGTCAGCGGGGTTGTCGGCGTTAGTGCGCACACCCATCTTGCGATATTTGTCCACCAGCTTCATGAACTCTTGGAACAGCGGATTTTCTGTAGCGTCAATCATCTCCACTTCCTCGGCATAGACCCAGCCTTTGGTGCCGTTAAGGCTCAGCAGATCACCCTCTTTAAAGGTTCTGCCGTCAATGGTGAGCGTGCGGGCCTCCATGTCGATCTTCAGGGCGTCGCAACCCACGATGCAGCATTTACCCCAGCCACGAGCCACGAGGGCGGCGTGGGAGGTCATACCGCCGCGAGCGGTAAGAATACCCGTAGCGGCACGCATACCCTCCACATCCTCGGGATTGGTCTCCTCACGAACGAGGATATTCTTGATCTTTTGGGCTGTGTATGCTTTGGAAGTATCACTGTCGAAAGCGATTATACCCACAGCACCGCCAGGACCTGCGGGCAGACCTTTGGCGATAACGGTGTGTTTCTTCTCGTCAGCAGGATCCAGAATCGGGTGCAGAAGCTCGTCCAGCTGGGCGGGAGCCACGCGCATCACGACCTCCTTCTCATCGATCAGACCTTCGTGCAACATGTCAAGAGCCATGGTCAGCGCGGCGACACCGGTACGTTTGCCCACGCGGCACTGGAGCATATAGAGCTTGCCTTCCTGAATGGTGAACTCGATATCCAGCATGTCATGGAAACTGTGTTCCAGAATGGAGCGGATGTCGCAGAGCTCTTTGTAGGTGTCGGGCATCAGCTCCTGCATGGAATGCATCATCTTGTTCTGCTCATTCTTGGTTTCATCGTTCAGCGGGTTGGGGGTACGGATACCGGCCACCACATCCTCGCCTTGGGCGTTAATGAGCCACTCGCCGTAGAACTGGTTGTCGCCAGTAGCAGGGTTACGGGTGAAAGCCACGCCGGTAGCAGAGTTTTCGCCCATGTTACCGAACACCATGGCTTGTACATTCACTGCGGTACCCCAATCATCGGGAATGCCTTCGATGCGGCGGTAGGAAATAGCCTTCTTACCGTTCCAGCTCTTGAACACTGCCTTGATACCGCCTTCAAGCTGAGCTTTGGCGTCATCCGGGAACTCGGTGCCGAGAACCTCCTTGATTTTGGCTTTGAAAGCGTCTGCAAGCTTGAGCAGTTCCTCAGCGGTGATTTCCGTGTCGCTCTTGTAGCCCTTCATGGACTTAAACTCATCCAGCATGTCATCCAAGATCTTACGGATGCCCTTGCCGTCAGCGGGCTCAATACCCTCGGCTTTCTCCATCACCACGTCAGCATACATCATAATGAGACGACGATAGGAGTCGTAAACGAAACGGGGGTTATTGGTTTTCTTGATAAGACCGGGGATCGTCTTGGAGCTAAGGCCGATGTTAAGTACGGTATCCATCATGCCTGGCATGGAGCTGCGTGCACCGGAGCGGCAGGAAACAAGAAGCGGATTCTCGGGGTCGTCATATTTGAGGCCCATAATGTTCTCCACATTCTTCATACCGGCCCAAACCTCGTCCATGAGGCCTGCGGGAAGTTCGCAATTATTTGCATAATAGGCCGTACAGCACTCTGTCGTGATGGTCAGACCAGCAGGAACCGGAAGACCTAAGAGACACATTTCCGCAAGGTTGGCGCCCTTACCGCCGAGCAGGTTCTTCATGTCTGCTTTACCTTCGGCCGTCTTTCCTCCGAAGGTATAAACGTACTTAACGTTACTCATATTCAAGATTTTAAGTTAATAATTTGGGTTTCATTTTTTGAGGTGCAAAAATAATAAAAATATTATTTCCTTTATTCCTCAAAATACTTATCTTTGCAACCGTGTATGCCGTTTACGGCAAATCTCCATAATCATTAAAGTTATAATCAATTAAATAAATCAAAACCGCACTATTATGAAGCCTAAAATCGTTATCGGTAACTGGAAAATGAACAAGAACTTTGATGAAGCCGAAGAGCTCATCAGCGAGATTGAAGAGAAGTTGGAAGATTTCAACTTTGAAACGGAGATTGTACTCTGTCCGCCTTTGGTTTACGCCGAACTGGTGACCGACCATGCCAGCGAGGAGGGCAGCCAGTTCTACGCCGGTGTGCAGAACGTGAGCGAGTACGAGAACGGCGCCTACACTGGCGAAGTTTCCGCCGAGATGCTCGCCAACATGGATGTGTCTTTCTGCATAATAGGACATTCCGAGCGGAGAAAATATTTCGGCGAGACGAATGAGATTGTGTTGAAGAAGATGCAGCGGCTGCTGGCTAACGATATCGTGCCGGTGATGTGTTGCGGCGAATCCCTGGACGAGCGCAAGGCTGGCCGCCATTTCGAGGTTGTCCAAAAACAGCTGGAAGAGAGCACATACCAACTCACCCCTGAACAGATGGAGCGCGTGATCATCGCATACGAGCCCATCTGGGCCATTGGCACTGGCGAAACGGCCACACCCGCACAGGCACAGGAGATGCTCGCCTTCATCCGCTCGCTCATCGAGAAGAAGTTCGGCACTGAAATGGCAGTCAACGCCTATATTCTCTACGGCGGCAGCTGCAACGCCAAGAACGCACTCGAGCTCTTCTCCCAACCGGATGTGGACGGCGGCCTGATTGGCGGCGCCTCCCTCAAAGCGGATGACTTCCTCAAAATCATCGAGGCCGGTGAAACTGTAATCCACGACAACTGAGATTTCCATGAGACTTCGGCTAACCATACTTTCACTACTGCTCATCTGCACGATGTCCGTCTTCGCGCAAGATGACCTTGACCCCTGCCAGCAAACTATGGACAAGGGCTCGGAAAAGCTTTTCAAAAAGGCCCGGGATTTGCAGAAAAACGGAAAGAAAGCCGAAGCCCTGGAGATTTACGACGAAATCCTGGCTGATCACCCGGAATATCTGGATGTCAACTATTATTACGCCATCAGCTACTATCTGCCCATCGAGGCCAACCGGTACCAGGCCAAGACAAAGGATAAGACGGACTACAAGAAGGCCATGGCAGCCTTCAACCGGATGTACAACGTGTGCCCGTACTACAAGCCGCACTGCAACCTGTATGCGGCACGGTTGGCTTACTTCAACGAAGATTTCGCAGAGGCCATCAAGTTCGCCGCCGTCATTGTGGAGAATCCGGAGCTGTTTTCCGCTCCGAAGGACACGGCCAAGTTAGGGGAAGCGACCCTGCTTATCCGCAAGGCGCGCTTTTACGACAACATCCTCAATCACCCCGTGCCTTTCGACCCCAAACCCGTGGCCGGCATCTCCACCAACGATGATGAATACTTGGGAACACTGTCCCCTGACGGAGAGCATTTCTACTTCACCCGCAGAAAGGATGTGGTGGACCAGGGGCCCTTCAGTCATGGAGAAAAGGTGAGTAAGGAGTTCTTCTCTTTCAGCAACAAGAAGGGCGGCCACTTCGGCCCGGGCGAGCCCCTGCCACCCCCTTTTAACATGGCGCTGAGTGAAGGCAGTCCTACCATCAACATCACCAATGACATGCTTATCTTCACCAAACTGGTCTCCACCAGCGGCTACCACAACTATGACCTCTACTACTCGGAGTTCATCGACGGTGAATGGACCGAGCCCAAGTCTCTGGGTCCCAACATCAACCGCACTGACTCCTGGGAATCGCAGGCCTCACTCAGCTCTGACGGCAAGGTGCTCTTCTTCGCTTCCGACCGTCCCGGATCATACGGTGGGTCAGACATCTGGTACTCGCAGCGCAACAGCGACGGTACCTGGCGCAAGCCCGTGAACCTGGGACCCACCATCAACACGCCGGAAAACGAGCGGTCGCCATTCCTGCACACCGACAGCAAAACGCTCTACTTCTCCTCCTCCGGACACGACGGCATGGGAGGTCAGGACATCTTCTTCTCCAAACTGGACGAGAAAAACCGCTGGACCACCCCCACCAACATCGGCTATCCCATCAATTCCGAGAACGATGAGGTGGACTTCTTCGTCAGTTTGGATGGGAAAACAGGCTATTTCTCCTCCAACAACATCGACAACAAGGATTGGAACATCTATGAGTTCGAGTTGTACGAGGCTGCCCGCCCGCATGTGATGATGATTGTGAAGGGCAAGGTCACAGCCGATGACGGGGACCTGGAAGGCGCCACCGTGGAAATTCGGGACACCGCCACCAACGTCATCGCCACCGGCATCGTGAGTGCCAACACAGGGAATTACGCCGTGGCCACAGAAGTGAAAAAGGAGGACCCTCAACCCATCATCGTCACCGTCAAGAAAGAGGGGCACTCCTACGACTCGCAAGTGATCACTCCTGAGCAGATGAACGCGCCGATAGTCACCAAAGATGCGGAGGTCAAGGCCATTGAAACCGGCAAAGTGTGCGATCTGCGCGACATCTACTTTGAGACCAACTCCTACAAGCTGACCAAGTCCTCCAATGTCATTATTGCACTGTTTGTGGAATTTCTCAAGGACAACCCCACAGTGAAAGTGGAAATCCAGGGACACACCGACAACATCGGCAACGACGACGACAACCTTAAGCTTTCGGAGCTGCGCGCCAAGGCTGTGTACGACCAAGTGTTGAGCAAAGGCATACCCGCCGACCGACTGCGTTACAAGGGCTATGGCGAGAGCCAACCCATCGCAGACAACAGCACCCCGTTGGGCAGGGCCAAGAACCGAAGAACCGTATTTCTGATTTATGACAAATAAAAGACTCTATTTTCTCGGCATCGGCGGCATCGGCATGAGCGCGCTGGCACAGTATTTCCTGGCCGAAGGCGACGAGGTGCATGGCTATGATCTCACCCCCTCGCCCATCACGGACATGCTGACGCAAAAAGGTGCCATTATCCACTTTGATGACAATCCCGCCAAAATCCCCGGCAATTTGGATTTGGTGGTTTACACCCCGGCAGTGCCCCGTTCCAATGCAGAGTTCCAATACTTTATAGAAAACAGCATTCCGCTGTACAAACGTTCGCAGGTGCTTGGACAGATTACCGAACAGCTGCCTTCCGTAGCAGTAGCCGGCACGCATGGCAAGACGACCACCACTTCGATGGTGGCGCATTTGCTGGCTCCGGAGGTCAGCATCGCCGGCTTCATCGGCGGCATCGCCAAGAATTTCCACGACAACCTTGTGCTGTGCTCAAACCCCGTTGCTGCCGTGGCAGAGGCCGACGAGTACGACCGCTCCTTCCTGACTCTGCACCCTGCCGTGGCCATCATCACCTCCATGGATGCCGACCATCTGGACATCTACGGTACACGCGAGAATCTGGTGGCCGCCTTCCGACAATTCGCCGCACAGTCGCAAACCGTGCTGGTGGAAGAGACCGTGGCCAATGAAATCCAGCATTCGCAAAAGCTCATCTACGGCACCGGGGCACACGCCGACTACCGCGCCGAAAACATCCAGCTGGCCCCCAACCGCGCCACCTTCGACCTACGCACCCCCGACGGCATCCTCCCACAATTGCAACTCCGCGCCAACGGGCTCTACAACGTGCTCAACGCCACGGCTGCCGTGGCCGCGGTGCTCGAACTGTTCAAAGGCGGACACGCCGGCATCAAACCGGACACCCCCATCCTCATCGGCGAAAAACTGCAAACCTTCGCAGGCGTGAAACGGCGCTTCGACTACATTGTGGACCGCGAAGACTTTATCTACATCGACGATTACGCCCACCATCCCGAGGAGATGCACTCCTTCATCTCTGCTGTACACAAGATATATCCCGAAAAACACATCTGCGGCATCTTCCAGCCCCACTTGTACAGCCGCACCCGCGATTTCGCCAAGCAGTTTGCGGAAGTGCTGTCGCAATTAGACGAAGTGATTCTGCTGCCCATCTATCCCGCGCGCGAGCAGCCCATTCCCGGCATCACCTCCGAATATCTGCTCTCGCTCATTGACAATCCCAACAAACGGGTTCTTGGCAAAGACGAGCTTCTTCCCTACCTCCAAACACACAAACCCGAAGTGCTGCTCACCATCGGGGCCGGCGACATCGACCGGCTTGTTCAGAAAATACAACAACTGTAAATTCACAATCGGATATTCCGCACAATTTTCTCCCCGACAGCACAATCCAGACACCGTTTCGGCGAGCAATAATACTGCGACAATTCCAGCAGGGCCTGCGAATCCATGGCGTTCTGCTGCGGGAACGGCGTATGGGCAAACTCACGCGTCCGCTTGTTATTCTCAAACGGTAGTTCCTCCAGCAGAGCCAGCGTCCGTTCTAACTGGTTTTCATTGCCGAAAAAGCGGTGATGAGCGAAGCGGAAAGGCACTACCGTATTGATAATCAGCAAGGATGCAGCCGTGTCGCCCAAGGATACACTGTGTTTCAGGATGGTCATCTTTCCAAAATGGTAATGGTTTTCCCAATAAGGGTTGGCGCACACCGACAGTTCCCGCTTCAGAGTCTCCACAGAAGAGCATTCGAGACAGAGCTCGGTCAGGTCGGGAGATTCGTGCATCATGGCAGCCAACTGTGCCAAGCGCACACACGGGAAGTTGGGCGGGCGAAGCCGCAAGAGATTCCAATGGTGCTCGCCGATGGGCATCAGCTGATACTTGCACCGGAGGTAGTCGTACTCATATTTCAACGCATCGTGATAGTCGTCCACATCACTACACTCTAACATCCCTGCCTGTCCGAAAACAAGGGCAGCTGTCTGCAATTCCGAATCCGCGTGCTTGGCCAACACTTTCAAGGGCAGACTTTTCGCCAACAATTCAAAGGCAGTCACATTGGTCTTAAAACCGAAGCCGATTGCCAGCAAGCGATAGAGTGTCTCTTTCCAGTCGCCATTGCACTCCCTGACCATACGGAGCACATCCTCCTGCTTGCGCAGCATGCGCTCCATGACCATCGACGACAACAGCGATCGAAGATGCAATGGCTCAATCCCAGGCAAATACGAAGCACAAGGTATCTGCCCGGGCGATGCCATCAGTCGCTGATACTGCGCCAACATCTCTTCCGGAATGTAGTTTTTCAACTCCAACGTAGGGAACAATTCTCCTTTCCGACGCTCCACCTCACAATCATGTTCATACACCACGTGCAGTGCCACCGACAGGTATTTCTCATCATTCTGATGGTGGTGGCGATACCAGTCGGAACTGCGGATATGGATTTCCACGTCACCGGCCCATTTCATCGCACCAATCCGCACGATGGCCTGCCGGAAATCAGGTCCTGCGTCGGTGTTATGATAGCCAGGGAAGATGATTTGCAACGGCTCGCCATCGGTGGTTTGCACATTCATGAAATCGAAAAGCCTGTGTTTCCACAGGTAGTGCAGGAATGATTCTTTCATGGTTGCGTTGATTTATTTTTATTCATTCTCTTTGTGAACGGTGTGGCGGAGCTTGAGCATCGCAAGGTTCAGTTCGATGGGGGTCTGCACCGCACGTGGGCTCTTCAGTATGGTCGCTAACATATAGAGACCTTTTTCAGTGAAGGCTTTAGGAAGTTGCGGCGAAAAACGAAGATTTTTAAGGTGGTCGAAATTTTCGACCACCTCCGATTTCTCTTGATTGTCAAGTTGTAAAATGTAACCATCTGGAAATTTTCCGGGATTATTGCTGACAGCTTCGTTGATTCGTTTGGTTTCGATACCATACAATTCTGCAACATCACAATCCAAAATAACCTGCTGGTTGCGCAGGATGATAATTTTTTCTTCTACATCAAGTAACAATGGATTCTCCATAACATTTTGAATTTTATTGGTTAATAATAGACCACAAAAATACAACGGTGCACTTCATTTTTCAATAGTTTTTCGAATTTATTTTTATTACTGATAATGAATTAGTTAATGAGAAACATATTTGATTTTTTTACAATTATTTGTTAATTATTATTTTGACTTTCGCAAAAAAAACAATAATACAAAAAAAATGATATTATGGAATTTATCCTATTTTTGTCGCCGTTTTGAAGAAAAACAACATGGTTTGATGAATATAAATATGATGAACATTGAAGAATACCGCGAGTTTTGCCTGTCGCTGGGCGATGTGGAGGAGAAACTGCCTTTCGCAAAGATGCCCGGCGGCGATTCCTTGCTGGTGTTTTACGTCAGCGGCCACACCTTCTGCTACTGCGACCTCAACGAGCTCACTGTAGTGGTGAAGTGCCAAACAGAACGCATCGTCGAACTGCTCGATACCGCCGACGGAGTGGAGCCCCCCGACAACCACTTCAACCCCAAATACTGGATCGGCATCAACCTGCAAACCATTGATACAGAGCTACTCAAGGAGCTGACACAAAATTCGTATGAGATTGTGAAAGGGAAGTATTCGAAAAAGAGAAAATAATCCCCATCGTTATTATCGGTAAAAATCAGTACTTTTGCAAACCTAAACTACGTAAAACAAAAAATTATGAAAACAGAAAAGCAAATCAAAGGCAATCGTGGCGAAGAAAAAGCCATAGATTATTTATTGTCAAACGGTTATGTTATCCTAGAGCGCAATTGGAAAATCGGACATCTGGAGGTGGACATCATCGCTTCCAATGAAGATTTCCTGATCATTGTGGAGGTGAAGACGCGCAAAAGCAACATCTTCGGGGAGCCGGAGGAGTTCGTCACCTTGCAGAAACAGCGCAATCTGATTCGTGCGGCAGCCTCTTACATCACAAAATTCGGCATCACCAAAGAAGTCCGCTTCGACATCGTGTCGGTCATCCTCAAAGATGACCAGGAGGCAGAAATCCGTCACATTCCGGACGCCTTCAAACCGCGGTGGTAAGATAAAAAAACGGAGGCTTGCGCCTCCGTATAATCAGGAAAACCTATAAGCCGGGTTCTGTGATCGGTTGCCATTTATCTAGGACCTGCGTCACCGCAGGCCTCCATCAACCTACCCTCCGAGATCGGACGAGCAGCCCTCAAGCCTCGGTTTATTTGGTCTTTCAACCCATAAGGTTTACCTCCGCCGGCATCACTGACGGCGGCGTGAGCTCTTACCTCGCGTTTTCACCCTTACCCTTGCGGGCGGTATCTTTTCTGCGGCACTGTCTGTCGTCTCACGACGCCTTCCCGTTAGGAAGTATGGTGCTCTATGTTGCCCGGACTTTCCTCTCCCGCACAAAGCGGCAGCGACAACCCGGTCTTCCTGTGTTTTTGAAAAAGAGTTCTGTTAGTAGTTCAGCATCACCGGCATGATGAGCATGAGCAGAGATTCGTTCTCGCTGAATTCCTCAGCGGGCAGAATCAATGCAGCGTGGTTAGGCTGGGACATCTCCAAACGGATCTGTTCGGAATCCATGTTCTCCAACATCTCACGCAGGAACTTGGAGTTGAAACCGATCTCCATAGCCTCGCCCGTGTATTCACCGGCGATATTCTCGGCAGCCTTATTGGAATAGTCCATATCCTCAGCGGTGATATTGGTCATCTCTTCGGAAAGCGAGACGCGCACCTGGAATGTTGACTGGTTGGAGTAGATACCCACACGGCGGATGGACTTCAGGAACTCATCTCGGGAAACCACGAAGGATTTGGGGTTGTTCTTCGGGATAACCGCCTCATAGTTGGGGTATTTACCTTCTTTCAGCACGGAGTATAGAACCAAATTGTCGAAGGAGAACCGGATATGGTTGGTATCCTTGGAATACTCCACGTGAACATCCTCGTTAACACCCGACAAGATATTCTTGAGATGGGCGATTGGTTTTTTCGGCAATATGAAAGAGGTGAAGTCGTCGGCGGTAACCTTGGTGTTGCGGTAACGCACCAGTTTGTGCGCGTCGGTGGCCACGAAGGTGATGCAATCGCCAGAGAGTTCGCAGAGCACACCCATCATGTTGGGGCGGAGCTCGTCAGTGCCGGCGGCAAACATCGTCTTGCTGATGGCGCGTTGCAAGATGCCGGCCTCAATATCGAAAGCACTTGGATTCTGGATCTCACTCACCTGCGGATACTCATCGCTCGGGAAGCAAGGGGCGTCATAGTCGCCGTTGGCGGCCTTGAAATTCACCGTTCTCTCTTCCTCGTTGATGAAGAAGTTGATGGGGGTTTCGGGGATGAGCTTCAGGGTCTCGATGAGAATCTTGGCAGGAACCGCCACAGATCCTTCGCCCTCCACATCCGTCAGGTCAATTACGGCGGTCATGGTGGACTCAGCGTCGGAGGCGGTGAGTTTCAACTGGGTTCCGGCAATGGTCATAAGCACATTGTCAAGTATGGCCAAGGAGTTGTTGGTGCTCATCACACCGCTGATGGCGCTCAAATTGCGATACAGAACATCACGTGATACGATAAATTTCATATTGCTATTTTTTTTAAATTCAAGGCGCAAAAATAATGTTTTTTTTTATCTTTGCACGCTTTTTAGAAAAATTCATTATGGTAATAAACGAGCTCAAACAATCCGAGGCTCTGTTAGAGGGCCACTTCTTACTTTCATCCGGACGCCACAGCGACCGTTACTGCCAATGCGCCAAATTATTACAATATCCTGACCGTGCCGAACGCGTGATTTCCGTCATCACGGAACAGGTCAAATCGCTGCCTATCGACATGGTGGTCGGCCCTGCCATGGGTGGTATCATTGTGGCCTATGAACTGGGCCGCCAGCTTGGAGTTCCCGCCATTTTCACCGAGCGCGTGGACAACCAGATGTGCCTGCGCCGCGGCTTTGAGGTAAAGCCCGGCCAGAAGCTTCTGATCACCGAGGATGTGGTCACCACCGGCAAGTCCTCCTTGGAAACCATCGAGGTGCTCAAGTCTTTCGGTGCCGAGGTTATCGGCGTGGCCTGTCTGGCCGACCGCAGCGACGGGTCCTTCCCCTACCCCATATACAGCGCCACCAAGCTCAACATCCAAAGTTGGGAGGCCGACCAGTGTCCGCTTTGCAAACAAGGTTTACCCTATGTCAAGCCCGGAAGCCGCAAATTCTAAACCTATCTTTTACATTTGTTTGGAATACACCCTGATTTTCTTTTTTACATTTTTGTCAGGTTTTTTATTTTCATAAATGACTAATCCTAAAGTTTCTAACCGATACGCAAAGGCTCTTTTCGACTTCGCTCTGGAAAAAGATCAGCTTGAGACTGTAAAACAAGATCTTGAGCTCATACGTTCCACCCTGAAAGAGAACAGCGAAATGTTGGCTGTACTCAACAGCCCCGTCATAGCGCCGGCGAAAAAGCACACCATTTTCGACAATGTGTTCCGGGAGATGATCAGCGAAACCACCTTCATTTTCCTGGACGTTATCATCCGGAAGAAACGGGAGCCGGCTTTGGGTACCATCTGCACCGAATTCATGAAATACTACAATGAGCATCACCACATCAAGACGGTGACGCTCACCTCTGCGCAACCATTGAGCGAAGGGCTGGTGGAGAGTATCCGGCAGCTCCTTGCAGAGAAGACGCAGTATACCATTCTTATCAATCAGGTGGTGCAACCCGACATCATTGGAGGATTCCGCATCAAGATGGACGACTACTATCTGGATGCAAGTATCATCGCCAAGCTCAACCGCTTGCGCAACGAATTCGCCCACAACATTTACCAAGTTCATTTTTAAACAGAAATATAACACATTAACAACATGTCAGAAATAAAACCTTCAGAAGTAACCTCCATACTCCGCCAGCAGCTGCAGCATCTCGACCTCAGCACGGAGATGGCCGAAACCGGCACCGTCCTGCTGGTTGGTGACGGTATCGCGCGCGTATACGGTTTACAAAACGTGAAATCCGGCGAGCTGGTCACCTTTGAGACGCAGGCCGGCGGCGAAACCGTCACCGGCATCGCGCTGAACCTGGAGGAGGACAACGTGGGTGTCGTGCTGCTTGGCGACTCCAAGAACCTCAACGAGGGTGACATCTGCAAACGTACGGGACGTATCGCATCCATCCGCGTGGGTGAGGGCCTGCTGGGCCGCGTCATCAACACGCTGGGCGAGCCTATTGACGGCAAAGGCCCCATCGAGGGCGAGCTTTACGAGATGCCCATCGAGCGCAAAGCTCCGGGTGTCATCTTCCGCCAGCCGGTGAAAGAACCCTTGCAGACCGGTCTCAAGGCCGTTGACGCCATGATTCCCATCGGTCGCGGCCAGCGTGAGCTGATTATCGGCGACCGTCAGACCGGCAAGACTGCCATCGCCATCGACACCATCATCAACCAGAAAGAGTTCTACGAGCAAGGCAAGCCTGTTTATTGCATCTACGTGGCCGTAGGCCAAAAGGGGTCATCCGTAGCAGCCTTAGTGAAGACTTTGACGGAACGCGGCGCCATGCCTTACACCATCGTGGTGACCGCCACGGCCTCCGAAGCCGCCGCCATGCAGTTCTACGCCCCGTTTGCCGGCGCTGCAATCGGCGAATATTTCCGCGACACAGGCCGCAGCGCCCTCATCATTTACGACGACCTCTCCAAACAGGCCGTGGCCTATCGTGAAGTCTCCCTGCTGCTCCGCCGCCCGCCCGGACGCGAGGCATACCCCGGCGATGTCTTCTACCTCCACTCCAGACTGCTGGAAAGAGCCGCCAAGATTATTGAGTCCGACGAGATTGCCGCCCAGATGAACGACCTTCCTGAGGTGCTCAAGCCCCTCGTGAAAGGTGGCGGTTCACTCACCGCTCTGCCCATCATTGAGACGCAGGCTGGCGACGTGTCCGCCTACATTCCCACTAATGTGATCTCCATCACCGACGGCCAGATATTCCTGGAGACCTCCCTGTTCAACGCGGGTGTGCGTCCCGCCATCAACGTCGGTATCTCCGTATCCCGTGTGGGTAGCAATGCCCAGCTCAAGTCCATGAAAAAAGTGGCCGGCACCTTAAAGCTCGACCAAGCCCAGTACCGCGAGATGGAATCCTTCGCCAAGTTCGGCTCCGACGTGGACGCCGCCACCCAGTTCGTGCTCGACAAGGGCGCACGCAATGTGGAAATCCTCAAACAACCGCAATATACACCCTACAAAGTGGAAGAGCAGATTGCCATCATCTTCTGCGGCGCGCGCGGACTTCTGCAAAACATCCCCATTGGTAACATCCGCAACTTCGAAATCGCCTTCATCCACCATATGCATGAATCGCATCAGGATGTGCTGGACACGCTGAAATCCGGTAAGATTGACGATGAAATCATGCAGAAACTGCAAGAAGCCTGCCAGGAAGTATCCGTTAAATTCGAGAAATAGTCATGGGCAACCTCAAGGAAATACGAACCCGCATCAGCTCCATCGAATCCACGCAGAAGATCACAAGCTCCATGAAGCTTGTGTCAGCGGCCAAACTGCGCCGCGCACAAAGCTTTATTCACTACTTGCGCCCCTATTCCGAGAAGCTGACCGAAATCCTCCACAACCTGTCGGCGGCAGCCGAGTCTATGGAGAACATGGCGCTATTTGAACAACGCGCCCCCGAGAAAGTGGTCATCGTGGCCATCACATCCAACAAAGGTTTGTGCGGAGCCTTCAACGCCAACATCATCAAAACCGTCAACCATCTGGTAGAGGAACGCTACGCCGAGCAACACCGTGCCGGCAACGTGAAGCTGGTCTGCATCGGCAAAAAGGGTTACGAACAACTGCAGGCAAACTACCCTGTTATAGAACATAATGAGACACTGCTGGACAAACCTGAATTTTCGGAAATCGCCAACATCTGCGAGCGGTTGACACAGGCGTTTCTTCAACACGAGACAGACAAGGTGGACATCGTTTACAACCAGTTTCTGAATGCCGCCACCCAGCGCATCACGACGGAGGATTTCCTTCCTATCCGGAATCTGACCACAGAAGAGGAGTCCGCGCCCGCGCAAGACTACATCATCGAACCCTCTCCGCAAGAGGTGCTCACTGAACTGATACCCAAAATTCTGAAGAACCAGCTCTACAAGACTCTTTGCGACTCCATCGCTTCGGAGCACGGCGCCCGCATGATCTCCATGACCAAAGCCACAGACAATGCCACCGAGATTCTGCGCGATCTGCGCCTCAAGTACAACAACGCACGCCAATCCTCCATCACCAACGAACTGATTGAAATTGTAAGCGGCGCCGAAGCATTGAAAGGTTAAAACGAACACTTACGTTATATATATATTGTAATCCCTCTGACAAAATCAGGGGGATTTTTTTGTAATCAATATGCACGTCATTATGCAGAGCCGTCAAAATATGACGGTCATACACATTGACGGCAACAAAAATCAATGGCAAGCACAATAATACCCCTATGCCGCCGTTAAAGACACAACCGTTTAAAACAAAACAACATGAACACAAAACCCTCTCCATCTTATGGGGGCACTCTTGCTGTCTGCCTCCTTATGACGCTTCAATTCACCATTCAGGCACAGAATGACCTGCAACCGATACAATTTACCGGCAGTTTGATGGACTATCCGGCTGCAAGATGCATGCTCCCGACCTCCTACCTGCACATTTCCTTTCGCAACGATTTCTGCACCAAAGAGATGATGTCCAAAACGGTAGAATATGACTTCATCCACCATCAAGATGCGCTACTGGCAAGCATCCGCCATTACGGGTACAGCGCTTATGGGGAGATGTCAGTACATCTTGGCTACGGCCGCCGTTTCGGCGAGAAAATCTCCGTTGCACTGCGTGGAGTCTATCTCCTAAACCACGCAGCACATTATCCACCGAGGCACTCCGTGACTGTGGATTTTTCCATCTGCTACAAAATAAATGACAAAATTTGCCTTTCCGTCGCCCTTTTCAATCCCATCCATATGAAATACGGCATCACGGGGGAAGAGGTGATACCTATGGCATTCCAGCTGCAAGGGGATTACCGACCTCTTGATAAACTATTGATTTCGCTATACGGCACCAAGACACTGCCCGGAGAATTCGACATTGGAGCGCGTCTTCATTTCCAGCCGAACGAATATCTGATTCTATCTGGCACCGCATCCATCACAAACTGCGGAATTGGAGTTCACATTCCATGGAAAGGTTTTATATTCAGCGTTCAAGGGCAATGGTACTACCGGGTAAGCATATCGCCGGGTTGCGGAGTGGGATATTATTTTCAAGGGACAAAACGATAACTAGATATTTCAACCTATTTTAACTCAAAAATATGAAAACCTTTGAAAACCATATCATTGAAAATCATGAAACAACCGATTTTCTTTTAAACGGAGATCCTGTTTGCACATTATCTGGCAACGAATTTTCAAAAAATGAAGGAACATCATTGTTACAAAAAGTGATTGAAAACACTACGACAGAAAGGTTATATGTACATGAAGCATTTTTAATAAAAAAAATCCTTGATGATGTTGCGGATTCCAATACAGTTCTTGGGGCTGATATGCCCGTCACCCAACATCAAGGAGAGATTGCAAAAATACTTCATAAAATAATACAACAACAATGAAACACTGAAATTTACACATGAAAACAAAAACAATCATTTTCATCACTATACTATTACTTCAAACATCAAAGATTTTGTCCCAAACCGACAGCAACCTGTATAACATCCGCACCATGGACATTATAGAAAACAGTTTTGAAGACGGCACAGACGATGAAAACTTCGCCTCGGATGAATTACTGGAAGAACTGGAAGAACTAAGCGGCCGGCGACCAAATCTCAACTGTTTGAGTTACGAAATGGCCGTTCGGATATTAAAGTTATCTGATTATCAATATTATCAGTTACAACTCTATTTGGAGAATTACGGTGCTTTGGCCAGCATTTACGAGTTGGATGGAATTGACGGTTATGGCAAAGAGGAGCGCGAACGGATTCAACCTCTTGCGGATGTCGCGCCAGTGCCCGGAAGCTCTTCTTTCTTCAAAGATTTTTTCAAGAAGGGGAAATCGAAGTTGTTGGTCCGCTACGGGCAAATTCTGGAGACTCAGGCCGGTTACGACACCGTGCGCGCCACGCATTACGCTGGCACTCCGGGGCATGTACTCTTCCGGTACACATTCGAAACACAGGACAAGTTTTCAATCAAAATCTCAGGAGAGAAAGACCCGGGAGAGCAGTTTTTCAGAGGAAAGCAGCGCTATGGGTTCGATTTCTATGCCGGTTCGGCCAGCACCCGCAATATCGGCATCCTGAAGTACGCTGTTATAGGCGATTACCGGCTCAACTTCGGGCAGGGTCTGGCATTGGGGTCGTCTCTACTTTCAGGGAAAGGCAGTGGTGTGGATGCA
The DNA here is from genome assembly GCA_905233745.1 of uncultured Bacteroidales bacterium. Taxonomy (GTDB): domain Bacteria; phylum Bacteroidota; class Bacteroidia; order Bacteroidales; family WCHB1-69; genus F23-D06. Next base: position 8,925 of record CAJODA010000003.1, on the reverse strand, counting down.
GTGCGGCGCTTCAGTACAGGCATCAGAGCTGTGGCACCCACCAGCGAGGGCGATTTCCTCCGGGGCACAGCCGTGACCCTGGGGGACAACAACGTACAGGGCACCCTCTTCGCCGGCCGCTCGTTCGGCAGCACGAACAATGCACTAGGGGGTGATTTCTCCTTCCGGCGCAAACTGTTCCGCGTGGGCGCACGGGCTGTCGTCCATAGCCAAACGGACACCAGTGGCACCACCTTCGCCAACCGGTTCAGATCCAGCTGGCAGCCCACGGGCTTCAACGTGGCCGTCGACTACCAGACCATTCTGTTCAAACAACTGCTGTTCGGGGAAATCGGCGTAAACCAGCAAGGAGCCGTAGGCTTCCTGCAAGCTGCCGTGCTCAATATCACACCCATATTCAAAATAGCCGCCATTTTCCGCCATTATGGCAACCGCTACACAAACCCGTTGGGGCACGCATTCGGCACCAACTCCAAAAATGCCGGCGAAACCGGCCTCTACCTCACCAGCAACTACATTTTGTCCAGAAGCCTCACACTGGACCTCTATGCCGACTATTACCGACTCAACACCCTATCCTACCGCACCGACGCGCCTGTGCAGGGCATTGACTTGGGGGTATCCTTGCAAGCCAATCCAGGACGAAACAGCAACCTGCAATTAAGATACACCTTCCGTGACAAACCAGAAAACAGCAGCGAATCCACCTACTACAAGGAGATAAGGGAACACCGAAAGCACAAAGTGCGCCTGGTATGGTCAAACACGTCCCTATCCTGGTTGAAGCTGAAAACGGAGGCAGACTGGATAATGAACCAGTATCCCCTCACGCGAGAACACCGCATGGGGCTTCTTTTATACCAGGATATCGCAATAAGCATCCCCAAACCGGACATTTCCATACATGTCAGGGCCGCCTACTTCGACACCGACAGTTACGACGAGAGGCTCTATGCTTACGAGAGCGATGTGTATTACGCTTTCAGCATCGGCTCTTACTATTACAAAGGGGTTCGGGGCTATTTTGTCGTACGCTACAAATACAAGTGGCTAAGTATCTGGTTGCGATTGGCACACACCTATTACATTGACCGACAAGTCATCAGCAGCGGCCTAACGCAAATCGACAAGCCGCACAAAACGGAAGCAAAGGTGCAGGTTATGTGCAATTGGTAATCAAAAGATATCCGAATGGGTTCCCGTGTCCAACATCAGTAAAATCATTTGGTTGTTGTCCTGTTCCCAAACCAGCAACCAGTCAGATTCAATGTGGCACTCCCATGTGTTGTTGCGCGGATATCCTGACAATTTATGCGGACGATATGTTTCGGAGAGACATCCTGAATCTCCCAATTGATCCACAACATTAGACAATTTGGAAAGGTTAAAACCTCTTTTAGCACATCGTTTCACACCACGTTTAAATTGTCGGGTGAAAACAATCTTATACATGACATTAATCATTAAGACATTGACGAATCAGGTCTTCCCCATTGGCGGCCACATAAACTCTGCCCGCCTTCACATCATCCAATGCCTTTTCCACACCGTTTTTCTTGCGGCGGTGCGTCACCATCTCCACGCCTTCCATGGAGCGGAACAGTTTGCGCAACATGGGCAGCAAACTCTCATCGGTGACTTTCAGCGTGATTTCTGTCATAATGTTGGAACTCCAATTTTTCCAGGCCGCTGGGGCCAAATGATTCAACAATTTCATAAACTTTGTTTTTTAGGTTCATAATATCAGGTTTGCATGGCAAACTTTACGCTTGCAAAAGTAGTAAAAAATCATTACCGTCCAAGCGCTGCTATCAATCCCTGCAATTTTAGCAGGTCGAGGGCAAGGACTGACGATGCGCGCACAGCCAACCATTGGAGGGGCTTTTTCACCACACTCAAGCATAGTCCTACAAGCCAAGCCACCCGGAGCCTCTTGCAACGGAGACAAGTCTGCAACAGCCGGCTTTCGGCAGCAAAACCCTCAGGCACCTTTGACTCCTTGTATAGGGTGGCAAGATTGGCAACCGCACACTCAATCTTGCGCAAAAAATCCGTATTGGTGTCCAGACCGTCATGATACATCTCATTATCGATATGGGTAACGGGAATCTTCTTTTGGCGCAGTTCATCGCCGAAAAGCACATCCTCGAAGCCATACGTAGTGAACCATTCGTCGAAGGAAACCTTGTCGAAAACATTTCTGGTGAGCAGGAGGTTGAAAGGAGTGAAGGATCGGTATGGATTCAGGTTGCGGACTGCTGCCGTTCGTTGTTCACGGGCGACGCCGTATTTCCAACGAAGACGGTACGCCTGGTCGGGAATCATATCGTGATATGCCACACCGCCTGACACTACAAAGGGTTCATCGGTATTCTGATGGAATCGGACATACTGCAGATATTGTGACAGGTAATCCGGATTCTTCATACCGGCATCGCCATCGATGAAAAGCAGGTAGGGATAGTGGGCCGCAGCGGCCAGATGGTTACGCACCTTAGAGCGCCCTTTATTGACATGGTTTTGATAATAAACCACCTCCTTTTCCGAGACCAGGCTATGGTTTCCGACACAAACACTCTGATTGGGCGAAGCATCGTCCTCAATCAGTATTTCGAAAGTTATATTCAATTGGCGGGCCTGGCGTAGCAAATCGCGCACCAGCAGCTGCACATCGCAGTTATAGGCCGGAATGAGTATGGATAGCATTAAAAACCGGAGTCTATCAGTTTCCCATCCTCGATGCAGATGGTTCTGGACGGGAATTTATCAATCATGGAGAAATTGTGAGTAGCCATCAGGATGGTTGTACCCGACTTGTTGATGTTATGGAACACCTGGAAGATTTCCTCAGCCGTAATAGGGTCCAGGCTGCCCGTAGGTTCGTCAGCGAGAATCACATCCGGTTTGTTGAGCAGGGCGCGGGCAATGCAGACACGCTGCTGCTCGCCACCAGAGAGCTGTGACGGCAACTTGAAATCCTTGGTGGCAAGGCCCACCAAGCCTAAGACCTCTTCGCAGCGGTTCAGCATCGCAGATTTGTCTTTCCATCGTGTGGCGCGCAACACAAACATCAGGTTTTCAATAACAGTCATATCACTGATCAGCTGATAGTCCTGAAACACCATTCCTATTTTCTTACGCAGTTCCGGAATCATCTTGTCCTTCAGTGTGAGCAGGTCGTAGCCGATGATGGAGGCAACCTCACCCTGGGGGCGGATTTCGGCGATCAGCGATTTCAAAATGGAGGACTTCCCACTTCCGGTTTTGCCAATCAGATAGACAAACTCGCCGGGTTCAACAGAGAAGGTGACATCTTTAAGAATGAGGATTTTCTTTTGGAAGATGCTCACATTCTTAAATGCAATCACATCCTCGACGGTTTTGACCTGGGGCGCATCGCCTTCAGGTTCCTGCGTGAGGTTCATTTCTTTGGGTTCTTCAACCGTGACAGGTATCTGAACTTCCGGTTCTGGGTTAGGCGTCGATGTTGGCATAGGTGGCGTTTTGTTCGATAAATTCGCGGCGCGGGGGGACCTCATCGCCCATCAGCATGGCAAACACGCGGTCGGCCTCGGCGGCATTCTCAATGGTGACTTGGCGAAGTGTACGGCTGGCGGGATCCATTGTGGTGCTCCACAGCTGTTCTTCGTTCATCTCGCCCAAACCTTTGTAGCGCTGCACGTGCACCTTGGCGTCTTCATTGTCGCCAGCGGCCTCGGCCGTAAATTGCGCGCGCTGCTCTTCGGTCCAAGCGTATTTCTGATATTTGCCCTTCTTAATCAAGTACAACGGCGGCGTGGCGATATAAACGTGTCCGTTTTCAATCAGCTCGCGCATGTAACGGAAGAAGAAAGTCAGGATAAGGGCGGCGATATGGCTACCATCCACATCGGCATCCGTCATGATAATCACTTTGTGATAACGGAGCTTTGATATGTTGAGGGCCTTGCTGTCCTCCTCGGTGCCTATGGTCACACCGAGGGCGGTATAGATATTCTTAATCTCCTCGCTCTCAAAGATGCGGTGCTGCATAGCCTTCTCCACATTCAGGATTTTACCGCGGAGCGGCAGGATGGCCTGGAAATGGCTGTCACGGCCCTGTTTGGCGGTACCGCCTGCGGAGTCACCCTCCACAAGGAAGAGCTCGCACTTGGAGGAATCCTTCGATGAGCAGTCTGACAGTTTGCCGGGAAGTCCCGATCCGCTGAAGGCAGTCTTGCGCTGCACCATCTCACGAGCCTTGCGGGCAGCATGGCGCGCCTGGGCGGCCAGCACCACCTTGTCCACAATGTCCTTCGCATCCTTGGGGTTCTCCTCCAAGTAGTTGGTCAGCATCTCGCCCACCATCTGGTTCACAATACCCGAAACCTCGCTGTTGCCCAGCTTTGTTTTGGTCTGACCCTCAAACTGGGGCTCGGCCACCTTCACAGAGATGATTGCCGTGAGACCCTCGCGGAAGTCATCGCCGGAAATCTCAATCTTGTCCTTGGCCAGCTTGTCCAGCATCTTGTTGTCATCAGCATACTTCTTCAAGGTACGGGTAAGCGCCATACGGAACCCCGTCAAGTGAGTGCCACCCTCTATCGTGTTGATATTGTTGACGTAAGAATGGATATTCTCCGTAAAAGAGTCATTGTACTGCATAGCCACCTCAACGGGGACACCTTGACGTTCGCCCTCAATATAGATGGGTTTCGACGTGATCTTGGAACGCCCCTGGTCCAGATACATGATGAAATCACGAAGACCGTTCTCCGAGAAAAACTCATGTCTCGGGTGAGCGCCATTCTCATCCGTCTTACGCAAATCCTCAATGGAGAGGCGGATGCCCTTGTTCAAGTAGGCCAACTCTTTAAGACGGTCGGAAAGTCTCTCGAAATCATATTTGGTGACATAAAAGATCGTGTCATCGGGGGTGAAAGTGATCTTGGTGCCGCGATAGTCGCTCTCGCCCACCACCTTGACCGGATAGAGAGGCTTGCCGTAGGCATACTCCTGCATAAAATGCTTCCCGTCACGGAACACCTCGGCAATCATGTGCTTGGAGAGTGCGTTCACACAGGACACGCCGACGCCGTGCAGACCGCCGGACACCTTGTAGGAGTCCTTGTTGAACTTGCCGCCGGCATGGAGCACCGTCATCACCACCTCCAAGGCGGAGCGGTGTTCCTTCTCGTGCATGTCCGTGGGGATACCACGGCCGTTATCGAGAACACAAATGGAATTGTCTTCCAACACTGTGACTTCAATATTGTTGCAATAACCTGCCAGCGCTTCATCTATGGAGTTGTCCACCACCTCATTGACAAGATGGTGCAAACCGCGGTCACTGACGTCGCCAATGTACATAGCCGGGCGCTTGCGAACGGCCTCAAGGCCTTCCAGCACCTGGATATTACTGGCACTATAAGTTTCTTCAGCAGGTTTTACGTTTTCTATCTCACTCATTTTCAGTTACTTTTGTTTAGTTTATAAAACGAGCAAAGATACGAAAAAAATGGTTATGAAACGACATTTTTTTACAAAAAAAACGTCATCGGAAAAAGGTTTCCAATGACGTTATAAATGATGCCTGAAAGGGCCTATGCGTGCATTCTGCGGTCCATTTCCTGCGCTATGTACGAAGCCACGTCGTCGGCGTATGTATTCATGCCAAACCCGGCGTCAAAGCCGAGCTCCTTGGCCAGCTCATGGGTGATACGCGGTCCTCCGGCGCACACGATGAGCTTGTCGCGCAACCCTTCCGCCTCCAACATCTCTATCAGCTCCGTCATATTCTTGATGTGCACATCTTTCTGGGTCACCGTCTGGGACACCAACAGTGCATCCGCATGCAGTTCCACCGCCTTGGCAATGAACTCTTCGTTGGGCACCTGACTGCCCATGTTGAGTGCATCAAACATGTCGTAACGCTCGATGCCGTAGTGCCCGGCATACCCCTTCATGTTCATGATGGCATCAATGCCCACCGTGTGCGCATCGGTGCCCGTACTGGCACCTACCACCACAATCTTGCGCCCGATGTGTTCGCGGACAAACTGGTCCGTCTCCTGCATGGACCACACTGTGGACTCCACCTTGGGAACATGAATCGTCGTGAAATCCACCGTATGGGTGGTTGAGCCGTAGCAGTTCACAAAAGTGAAACCATTGGTGAGTTCCTTGTAAAAAACCACTTGGGGGTTGTCGAAACCCATTTTCTTCAGCAATTGCTTGGCAGCCTCCACCGCCTCGTCGCCACACGGCACCGGCAGGGTGAAGCTCAACTGCGTCTTGCCATCGTTCATGGTGTCGCCATAGGGCTTCACCTTGGTTAAGTCTAAAGTCTGATCAAAATCCTTTTGATCCATTGAATATAATCCACCGCTCATATTTGAATGTTTGTATAGTTTGTAAAATCGCGATTGTCATTAATCATTGCACCGTCCACCTTTCACCGTGTACCGTGCACCTTTCACCGTGCACCGTGCACCTTTCACCGTTCTACCATCTGTTCTTCATCATCTCAATGAAGGGGTTGAAGTAGTTTTCGCCTTTGGTGACGACGCCGGCGAGGCCTTTGCCGCCGTTCATCGGACGTTTCACATCGCCGAAGATGCCTTTTTCCAGGGCGGAGAACATGCCCTCCTCCTCGATTTGCTTGAGCAGTTCGATGGTGTTGTTGAGCACGGTTTTGGCACGTTCCCGGCAGATGCCGCCTTCGCGGAACTCCATCTCCTCGCCAATGCTCTTCATGTCGTTGAAGATGTAACGGGCGTTTTCAATGGAGAGATAGCGGTCGCTCATGAAGGGGGTGTGGATAGCCTCCGTAGGCATACCGAGCAGTTGGATGCCCTGGTGCGTCCAGATTCCGATCATATTGAAGAGGGCGTCCTGGATATGGCCGCGGAAGATGTTGCCGGTCATGAACTTGGTGGGTGGCATATACTTCAGCGTGGCTTTGGGGAAGATTTCGCGGGTCATCTGTGCCTGTGCAAGTTCCAGCAGGAAGCCGTTTTCGAGCATGGGGTCCATCTCGAAAGCATGGCCAAGGCCCATCTGCTCTTCAGGGAGAGCAGCAAGCAGAGCCAGCTGCTCGTTGATAAGGTCGGAGGCCAGCACGGTGTGGGCAGCCTCGACCGCATCAGCCGTTGTCAGGTAGTTATCCTCACCCGTATTGATGATCACGCCGGCATAGCCGTTGATGATACGGGAGAAGTACTGGTCAACGAGCGTGCGCTGCGGGTTGATATCGCGGAACAGAATGCCATACAGGGCATCGTTGAGCATAACGTCAAGACGTTCGAGGGCTCCCATGGCAGCGATTTCCGGCATGCAGAGGCCTGAGCAATAGTTGCAGAGGCGGATATAGCGGCCCACCTCTTCGCCCACTTCATCCAGGGCCTTGCGCATAATGCGGAAGTTCTCCTGGGTGGCAAACGTGCCGCCGAAGCCTTCGGTGGTAGCCCCGTAGGGCACATAGTCGAGCAGACTCTGTCCCGTGGTACGGATCACAGCAATGACATCAGCGCCTTGGCGCGCGCCGGCCTGTGCCTGCACCACATCCTCGTAGATATTGCCCGTGGCCACAATAATGTAAAGGTAAGGTTTCGGTCCCTCGCCAATCGTACTCAGATACTCATTACGTTTGGCCACATTGCCCTTGATACGGGTCAGGCAAGCCTCGATGACAGGTTGTACAGCCGCCTGTATTTGATCGATAGGATTGAGTTTCAATGTCGTGATATCCAGTTCGCCGGAGGCAATCTTCTCCGCAATCGCCTGCGGATTCAGCCCAGTCTCCAGAATGGCATTTCCCATGAAATAGAGCACGCCCTGATTGAGCACGCCCTTCTCCAGGATGGAATCCACCACTCGGTTGGGAAGCGGAACCCCGTTCTCGTCAACACCGTCAATGCCAATCAGACGGCACAAGGTTCGTTCCACCGTCACCGTCGTATAGGCATCCACAAATTCCTGCACTTGATTGGCGATGTTCTTCGCCAGTTGTTTTGCCGCATCCACTTGTGCGAAATCCAGTCCAAGTTTGCTTTTTCTCATAATGGTTTAGAAGTTTATGAAGTTTTTGTATTATCCATTCTGTCACCTTTCACCGTTCACCGAAAATACCAAACTTCCCGAGTTTCCATTTCTGGAGGCGGTACTGGAGGGCGGTCCAGAGCACACCCCAGCCGTATTTGGAGCTGCGGCGGAAGTTGATGGAAGAGGCCTCCGGGAAGTATTTTGTCGGGCAGGTGATTTCCGCAATCTCATATCCGGCGTAGAAAATCTGAGCCAGCATTTGGTTGTCGAAAACAAAGTCATCGGAATCGGCCATATAGTTGATGTTCCGGAGCACGTCCGCAGAAAACGCACGGTAGCCTGTGTGGTACTCCGCCAGTTTCTGGTTCATCAGCACATTTTGGGTGAAAGTCAGGCAGCGGTTGAAGAAATATTTGTAGCGTGGCATGCCACCCTTGAGCGCACCCTTGCCCAGAATCCGGGAGCCAAGCACCACGGGGTACACATCATTGACAATCAGATAGACCATCGACTCTATAAGTTTGGGAGTGTACTGGTAATCCGGATGCAGCATGACCACCACATCGGCGCCCAACTCCAGCGCCTTGTTGTAACAGCTCTTCTGGTTGCCCCCATAGCCTTTGTTCTCATCATGGCACACAACATGGCTGATATTCAATTCGCGAGCCACCTCAACGGTCTTGTCGTAGGAATGATCGTCCACCAGAATCACTTCGTCCACAATGTCGAACGGGATTTCCTGATAGGTTTGTCTGAGCGTCAATTCAGCATTATACGCCGGCAGCACCACACATATCTTTTTATCTTTTAACATATTCCCACTTTTCAAAAAAATCGTGCAAAGATACAAAAAATTGAGATAACACCAATACGCCAAACGACTACAAACATTTTTGTATCTTT
>CAJODA010000002.1 GCA_905233745.1 uncultured Bacteroidales bacterium | reverse complement strand
CAACACGGACTTCCTGGCCCATGTGACGATGTGGGACGTGAAGGGGGTGAGTTTCACCCGCTGCCGTTTCGAGGATGTGCGCACGCAAGGCCATACGCGTAAGTCGGCCATCAGCACCATCGACGCGGGCTTCAAAATCAAGAACGGCTGTGATTACACGCTCCCGCTGTCGAATCCGGACTGCAACTGTTACCTCACCACCAACACCTACTGTTCGTTCTCCGGTTTCGGCACGGCCATCAATGCCGCCACCTCGGGCAACCCTTATGCCGTGAGCATCGACGGTGCGCGTTTCAGTAACAATATGGCAGGTGTGAAAATAGAGGGTAACACTCACGTGGAGGTAACACGCTGCATATTCGATCTGTCAAATTCCGATGTGCGTGTGGTTACGGGTCTAACCCTTGACTCCTGCACGGGTTATCTGGTGGAGGAGAACGTCTTCACACGCAGTGCAAACGCTCCAGCGGGCACCCGTTACGGAATCATGGTCAGAAATTCGGGGACCGATGCCAACAGCCTGTACCGTAACACCTTCGAACGGATGAGCCAAGGCATATATGTAGCGGGCATCAACGGAAACACCTCCTCGGGTCTGCAGATGACGTGCAACAGCTTCAGCGACAACAATTACGACATGTACTTGTCAACAAATGCTCTTGTTTGTCCATGGCAAGGCAACAACCAAAAAGGCGCGGACAATACCTTTTCAGGTACACAGAGTCGCAGCCTGAACAATGCAGGTTCTCAGTTGCTCACCTACATTTATAGTCCTGGTAGCAATCATGTGCCGTACAATCCGACAACTTCCAATGTGTTATTGTCAGGAACTGCCACAGTCAATACATGCGGTTCCACCATTTGTGGCTATAATCCGGACATTCCTATACCACCCCCAGGCCCCAAGTCACCCACGCCGGGATTTCTGGCTCTGAAACAGCAATATGAGAACCTTCAGGCAGACTTCGACCGTAACGGCTACGCCCACCTCTTGGCGACCTCCATTCCGCCGCAGGCGGAACCCCCAGCAACATCCGATGAGCTTGTTGCGGCCCAATATGCCGCACAGCAGATAAACGCCATAGCCACGGAGCTGTACGCTCAGTCGCACGCGGCGGTGCGCGCGCTGATGGCCGACACGCTGGAGGACGTGCAGGCGGTCCACGCCTGGCTGGACGCCACGCCTGGCCTCACCAGCCGGTATTTGGCGGTGGAAACGGGGTTTGCACAGGTGTCTGAAATCGCCAACTACCTCACCACTGCTTCGGAGCGCGACGAATACGACAACTATGTGGCATTCCAGGCATTGAAGGACGCGTTGTCATACGGGAACGGCCATGTGGCATGGCCGAACGCCACCGACGCGCAGGTGTGGGAACTGGTGCGGATTGCGGATGCCAACACGGGCCGTTCGTCCCTTCTGGCGAAAAACGTGTTGTGTTTCTTCTTTGAGATATGTTATGATGACGATGAGGAAACGCGCGTGTTGGCAGCCACCAACACCCCCAGCGTTAACGGGCAAACAGAATATCATTGTCCATCCCAACCCCACGGACAACGTTTTGCACGTGTCGGTGACGGACGGCGAAATCGCCCGCGTGGAAATGTTCGATGCGTACGGACGGAACGTGTCCGTAGAGACGCACGGCTGTGCGTCTCTACCATCCCCGAAAACCACGGTCAACACATCTGCATTGCCCTCGGGCGTGTACATCCTGCGCGTCACCCTGCGCGATGGCGCGGTAAGGACCGTGAAGGTGGTGAAACGGTGAACGTTGGGGATTCCGCCGCAAAGCGGCGGAATGGTGGTGGTTGTAGAGATGCAATATTGTGTCTCTACAACAAATACGGTTTCGTTACGCCCCGGTATTCCTCCGTATATTCGTTTTGTTCGTTGCGGATGACCAGATGACGTTCTGTGCAAGGGACGTCTTCACGGCAATATTCTTGTATCACCCGATGGACGGGTTTCTTGGCGGTGGGCTGGATGAACACCCGTTTGCGGCAATGCAAGAGACCTTCTGTCAGGGCGTGAAACTGGGCACCTTCCACGGGCGGCAGGATCAGCGCGAAGCGGCCCTCTTCTTTCAATAGTTTTAACACACTCTGCAGCAACTCCTCGAAGGGAAGCTGGTGGTCGCGGTGCTTGCTCCGGAGCCTCTTTTCCTGCGCTGGCTTCAAGTCATGGCCGTAAAAGGGTGGGTTGGAAACGATAAGGTCGAATGTTCGGGGTTGGCTCACGGCGGCCAGGTCTTGAACGCGACCTTGGATGAACTGAAACGAGTTTGCCGGAATCAAGGGAAAGGCGACGGCATTCTGCCGGGCTTCAGTTACCGAATTTGCGTCTGTATCGATTCCGCAAATAACAGGGTGTGTCTGGGTGTGGGCAAGTTGCTGGGCCAGACAGAAGGCAATTACCCCGCATCCGCATCCTACATCTAACACCGATTGGGCATCCCCAACCTCGGTTAATGCCGACAACAGCACGGCATCAGTGCCGATTTTCATGGTACTGCGGTCGTGAGAAAGCGAGAATTTTTTAAAACGGAATATGCTCATTGGCAATAGACCTCTAATACTTTTGATTTGCGGGCGGGTAGCAGTTGCACCTCTTCAATATCAGCAGGGACGAGGACCACTTCGCCAGTTTCAAGCCGTTCGCGTTTGTCTCCGCAAGCCATCAGGATTTGGCCGTCAAGGCAGATGTAGATGACGAAAGAGTCGATTTCCGTGAAGGATTTGCTTAAAGGCTGGTCAAACTCCAGCACACTGGTGTTGAAGAAGGGTGAACGAACCAGCTTCACCGTTTTGTTCAGTGCAGGTTGGTAGTCGATTTTGAAATCCTGTGTTTGTTCGTCAAAATGAATGGCCTCAAGGGCCTCTTTCACATGCAATTCACGGGGATTGCCTTCATTGTCGAGGCGATTCCAGTCAAACACGCGGAAGGTGATGTCGCTGGGTTGCTGTATTTCGGCCAATAGCACACCCTTGCCGATGGCATGTACCGTGCCGGCGGGAATCATGAAGGTGTCGCCAGGTTGCACAGGATAAAACTTCAGCAGTTGGTCAACAGTGCCGGAAGCAATAGCCTCCTCAAATTGAGCTCGGGACACCTTCTCGCGGAAGCCGACATATAGGCCGCTGCCCGGCTCCGAAGCGATCACATGCCACATCTCTGTCTTCCCGTTTTGTCCGTATTTGCGCATTGCCAAATCATCGTCAGGGTGAACTTGCACCGACAGGTTGTCTTGGGCGTCAATAAACTTGATCAACAGCGGGAACCCTAATCCATACTGTTCGTAGTTTTTTTCCCCCACCAGATCTGTGAGGTAGATTTCCAACAGCTCGTTAAGATTGTTTTCAGCCAGAAAACCGTTCACAACCATAGACTCATCTCCCACAAGACCAGAGATTTCCCAGCTCTCCCCGCATTGGTTTGCATCGCTGATATTCTTGTTAAGTACTGTTTTCAGTCGGGTGCCGCCCCAAATCTTGTCTTTCAGAATGGGTTCGAATTTTAATGGATATAAGGATGAGTCCATAGTGGTGATTATTTGGTTTGATAGAATCTTCGGTTTTTGTATTGATAGGTTGTCCTGGCTTTGTCAGGGTTGGTCCCGCGTACGCTTTTCATGAAGACCCATTTTCCATTATCCTCAATGAAACCTTGGTTCATACTGGATTCAGGAACCATGTATGCCGGAATGCGCTGCAGGTGGTCTTCCATTGGAATCAATTCGTCAAAGATAATCATCGGACTGTTCACGTTGTGATACTCCGGCTGTCTCGTTTTCGGATTTATCTTTCCCGTACTCACTGCATACTGTTGGTGTTCATAGTTGAGGTGTAGCACCGCATTCTTGGAATATTCAAAAATCACACGACTTACTCGTTCGGGATAGTTCTTGAAAATGCGCGCTCCGAAAATGGGCACGGTTTCCTTGTTGAAATGCAGCACCTCAATGATTTTTTGGTTGGTGAAAAGGTTGTTTCCGTTCCAGCCCAGAAGCGTATAATAGGTGAAGTCTTTTGATTTTACAGGGATAATGGAATAATAGACGGCACCATACCAGCGGTTGTGGTTGCCGACCATGGTTTTAGGATAGTCGATGGTGCTCCTTTTGTCATAGAGAGGGAACAGAACGTATTTTTTCCGGCCTTCGTTATAGACTTGGATAAAACCGAAGTTATCGACGGAAAGGTCCTTTTTTACAATATACCATGTGAAAATTTTGAAAGTGTTGTCAGGTGCTGCCAGTACAGAGAAGTTTTTCACGGAGTCCCATGCAAACTTGAAAGAATTCGGCATTTGTAAAACCTCTTCCAAAAGGGACATGAAATCCTCGTTCATGGCCAGACGGGTGGTTTCATCTGGTTCGGCCATCACTTGGTTCCGTAGCTGGATTAGCGAGTCCTCCCATACTCTGAAGCCATAGTCTTTGTCTTTTTGGGCATATCCCGAAAAGCACAAAACAGTTAGGATGATATGGATGAGGACTCTCTTCATAAAGGAGGGCAAAAATAGTATTTTTTATGAACGGCAGCGTGTTTTTTGTTTATTCCTTAACGTCATCTTCTCCGTTTTGTTTTGTTAATTTTTTTTGTATATTTGCGCCAGTATTCACTAAACCCTATTTGTTATGAAAAGAATTCTGCTTTTTATTGGTATGATTGCAACAGCTGCGATTATGTTTTCTTGCTCGTCCCCAACACCTAAAGATGTAACTTCCAGTTATTACAAGGCCATCCAAAAGGGTGATTTTGAAAAAGCCATGGGCTATACGACAGTGGAGGATAATGAAGAAATTAAGAAAGAGGTGGATAAAATGAAAGGATTGGAAATTAAGATTTCCGACTTTGAAATCGTCTCTGAAGAGATTTCAGATGATGGTGAATCCGCTGAGGTGGAAGTGAAATACAAGTTCACGTCATCCTTCAATTCAGAGCCCGAAGAGACCACCAATAAAGTGAAGCTTACCAAAGAAGATGGGAAATGGAAAATTAAAGGTTGATTTCAGACAACTTGACCTAAAGGGTAGAAACTGGGAATTTCCGGTTTCTACCTTTTTTGTTTGTTTGTTGCTTCTATGTGGTGCGTGTCGGCAGAAACAGGATTACACGCTGTTTCAGATGCCGGATACGTTGGAGTTGCACACGGGTGATATCGCTTTCCGGACGGGAGGAAGTGCCGAAAGCCATGCGGTAACCTCGTTGGATACTGCCAGCATATATTCCCATGTGGGAATGATTATATGGTACGACAACAAGTGGTGCGTGTTGCACGCTGTACCCAACGAGCGTGCTTCCAAGCGAGAGAAGGATAGCGTCAAAATGGAACCGATAGGGGTGTTTTTCCGTTCTGACCGTGCGCTGGAGGGTTGCATCTGCCGTATGCCGCTGGCACCGGAGGATACGCTTCGCCTACTGGACAACGGTCGTGACCTGTATGGTCGCCATTTGCTGTTTGACAAATTCTTCAATGATCACGATACTACCGCATTCTATTGTTCCGAATTGGTGTATTTCCTGTACCGAAAGAGTCTTGGCGTGGATCTCACGCAGGGCCGCCGCCACAATCTCCCACTCTTCCCTCCGCTAATCTTCTGCTCTGACATTAAATCCTATCCGAAATTGCAGGAGATATTCGCCTTTTGAAACCAGCCAACGGATAAAATGACTATTTTTGCGCCTTTTAAAAAACACTATGTATATGACTTCAAACGAAATCCGCATCGCTTTTCTGAAATATTTTGAATCCAAAGGACATCATATCGTTCCTTCTGCTCCAATGGTAATTAAAAATGACCCCACATTGATGTTTACCAATGCGGGCATGAACCAGTTTAAAGACATTTTTTTGGGAAACAACCAACCCGAATTCTCAAGAGTGGCTGACTCTCAAAAATGTCTTCGTGTGTCAGGAAAACACAATGACCTCGAGGAGGTTGGACGCGACACCTACCACCATACCATGTTCGAGATGCTTGGCAACTGGTCCTTTGGAGACTATTTCAAAAAGGAAGCCATTGATTATTCATGGGAATTTCTTACAGAAGTCATGAAACTGGATAAGAACCGGCTTTATGCAACGGTTTTCCAGGGTGATGAGAAGGATGGAACCTCTTTTGACCAGGAGGCTTACGAATTTTGGAAAACCAAACTGCCAGAAGAGCGCATCTTGACCGGCAACAAGAAAGACAATTTCTGGGAGATGGGAGAAACGGGTCCTTGCGGTCCCTGTTCCGAAATCCACATTGACTTGCGTGACGATGAAGAACGAGCCAAGACACCCGGTCGCGATTTGGTGAACAAGGATAATCCTCTGGTGATTGAAATCTGGAACCTTGTCTTTATGCAGTACAACCGGATTGCATCTGGGGAACTTAAATTGTTGGCAAACAAACATGTGGATACTGGTATGGGTTTCGAACGCCTCTGTATGGCGGTGCAGAACAAAAAATCCAACTACGACACGGATGTTTTCCAGCCCATTATCCAAAAGATTGCGCACAAAGCCAATGTGAAATATGGAGAGAAGACAGAAACAGATGTCGCGTTACGGGTTGTGGCCGATCACTTGCGAGCTGTTACTTTTGCCATCGCTGACGGTCAGTTGCCATCCAACACAGGTGCCGGTTACGTTATCCGGCGTATCCTCCGTCGTGCCATTCGCTACGGATTCACGTTTCTGGATTTCAAAGAGCCCTTCATGCACACGCTTGTACCTGATCTCGTGAACCAGATGGGGCATCAGTTCCCTGAGATTTTGAAACAGCAGGATCTGATAGTGCGTATTATACTGGAGGAGGAGCAATCTTTCCTCAAAACACTAGCCAAGGGTATTGCCCGCTTTGATGAGTATGTGGCAAAGAATGGCAGCAAGGGTAGTGTTGAAGGAGATTTTGCTTTCGAACTTTTTGACACCTACGGATTCCCGATAGACCTTACCCAGCTGCTGGCCTCGGAGAAGGGGCTGGTTGTGGACATGGAAGGGTTCAATTTGGGTTTGCAACAGCAGAAGGAGCGTTCGCGTGCAGCTGCCGCTGTGGCCACCGATGATTGGGTGGAACTTATCCATCAGGATACACCTACAAAGTTTTTAGGGTATAAGGAGAATGAATGCGAATGTCACATTGTGAAATATCGTAAAGTGACAGCCAAGAACAAGACGTTTTATCAGATTGTGCTTGACCAGACGCCATTTTATGCGGAGTCAGGCGGACAGGTGGGAGACACCGGGGTGCTGGAGAATGTCAATGAGAAGGTTGCGATTTATAATACCACTAAGGAGAATAATTTGACTATCCATCATGCGGCTACCATGCCGGATAACCCTTCAGCAGTGTTTACGGCCTGTATTGATGTTGCGAAGCGTCAGATGACGGCTAACAACCACTCTGCCACACATTTGCTGGATCATGCGTTACGCGCGGTGCTTGGTACTCACGTGGAGCAGAAAGGCTCTATGGTCGCCGCTGACCGTTTGCGGTTCGACTTCTCCCATTTCTCCAAAATGACGGATGAGGAGATTGTCAAGACTGAAAAGATGGTGAATGAGATGATTCGTCGCAACCTGCCGTTGCAAGAGTATGTGGATATGCCCATCGAGGAGGCACGCGAAAAGGGTGCCATCGCCCTGTTCGGAGAGAAATACGGCAATCTGGTGCGTGTAATCCAATTTGGAGATGCCATAGAACTTTGTGGCGGTACCCACACCTCCGCTACTGGCAACATCGGATTTTTCAAGATTGTGTCCGAAGGCGCTGTTGCGGCTGGCGTCCGCCGTATCGAAGCGGTGACCGGTAATGCTGCCGAGGAGGTGGTGTATGCTCAACAGGAACAGATCAAGAGCATCAAGGAATTGCTTGGATCCAACAATATGGAACAGGCTATCCAGAAGCTGAATGATGACAATGCAGCCTATCGTAAGAAAATTGAGGAGTTTGAGAAACAGCAGGTGGCGAATTTCTGTAAGGATTTGGAGGCGGGAATTAAAGACGTTAATGGAGTCCAAGTGATTTCCAAAATTGCCGGTTTTAGTCCTGACATTTTGCGCGCTGCCGCCTTCCAGTTGCGCGCTGCCGCCAATCGTGTGGTTGTGTTGGGTAGTGTGTTTGAGAACAAACCGAATCTGGTGGTTGCAGTCTCCGACGATTTGCTGGGCAGATTTGAGGCTCCGAAGCTGGTGCGTGCTGCGGGCAAACTTATCCAAGGCGGCGGGGGCGGTCAGCCTTCACTCTCCACGGCAGGTGGTAAAAATCCCGCCGGCCTCCCGGATGCTGTAGCCGAAGTACTGAATCTGATTGCAGAAAACTAGCTGACAGGTTACAAAAAATTAGTTACATCTAACTCTTCTATCAGCGCTTTACTACGGTCTGTAATGATGGGTGAAAGCAAAAAGGATATGATTTCCACAACATTACCAGGCTGATAGTTGTAGTGTGTCAAGTTGTTAAGGATAAACTGCACATATAAATCCACGTTCACATCCTCCTTAAACTGGTAATGACTGATCCCGTTCAGGATGATTTCGGTAAGAATCTTCACAAACGGTGCTTGGTCTGAAATGAAAAGATTCTGTTTACGGAGATAGTCCATGAAAAAACTCTCGTGAGAGTGCAGATAGCCTATTTCATAGATTAATTGAAGAAGTTCCTCTACGGCATGGTTGCAATGCTGGGCTTTCTCCCTGAAACGGAGTTCGACGGTGACATACCAATACCTCAAGACGATGTTTATGGATTCCTCTTTGCTTTTGTACCGGTTGAAAAAGGTTTTGTGGCTGATGCCAATCCCTTTCGCGATCTCATCCGTACTGTGGTGAAATCCATATTTGAGGTAATAATTGGCGAGAGTGTCTATCTTCTCTTTGGATAAAGCCATGGCAAAGGGGCTATTTTGACAGAAATTCACTAATGTTTTTATCGTTCAACTCTCTGAAATCCAAAATATCAACAGGCTTGCCATCTTTGACAAATACATAGGAGGGGAAAACACCGTTCACCGTTTTTATAGCCATCACCGGATGGATGAAGGCGTATCGGAAATGGGTGGCCCCTGTCTCCTCTTTGAAATGCTGGATGGAGGAGTCGCTGCCCCAAATCAAGAAAACAACATTGTTGGTGTCTAACTGGTTGTTAGCCACAAGGGAGTTAACCTTCTTGGCGCTGAGTTTGCAGTATTTGCATCCGGCAGCCAGATACCCCAGCACATAATTGCCTTTGTCAATATGCAGTGATTGCGCGGTGGAATCTTGCATGAATTCCTGAAACGGTTTCTCATTAACTACGTAGTTTGGTTTACGTATGAGATTGTAAATCGAGTCGGTAGGGAATATGATAAAAGGCAGCCCGACAGCCAGTAAGGTGATTACAATACCCACAATGGTTTTACCTTTGAACTGATAATCCTCCTCTTTGCGCACAAGAAGCAACAATACGATAGTAACCAGGTTCTTGAGAATGGAGTAGGTGGGGTTAAGCTCCACCAGGTCACCCATGCAGTGACAGTTTGTGTCGCTCCTGAAGAGGGCTACATAGATTAAAAAAAGAGTAAACCCGATCATCATCAGCATGGAAAGCCACCAGACGGGTTTGTATAGGATTTTGGCAATCAAGAATGTACCGAGCAGCATTTCTGCGGCAATAATCAACCGTGCTACGATAGCACACATGTTGAAACTGAAGAGATTGAAACTATAGATGTAGATTTCAAAGCTGTCTATAGACAGCAGTTTCAATATGGCTGTGGTGATGAAGAAGGCACCGAGCAGAATCCGGATGATAAGCTTGGTGATGGTATGGATTTTTGCTTTTTCCATTTTGGAGCAGATTTATTGTAACTAAAAAATTATTGGATTCCTTTTGGAATGGCGGCTATCAGTTGACGGGTGTAGTCCGTTTGCGGCCGCTCACAGATGTCGTCGGCATCGCCTAGTTCTACAATTCGTCCATTTTGCATCACAGCGATGCGGTCGGACATGAAGTGTACCACTGACAGGTCGTGTGAAATGAAGATATAAGTGAAGTGGTACTCATCTTTTAGTTCATTGAGGAGGTTGAGTACCTGAGCTTGAACCGACACATCGAGGGCGGACACGGATTCATCGCAGATGACAAACCGTGGGTTTACGGCGAGAGCTCTGGCAATGGAGATGCGTTGTCGTTGTCCGCCGGAGAATTCATGGGGATAGCGGTAGAAGTGTGACTCGTTGAGGTTTACGCGCTCCAGCAGTGCAATTGCCTTTTGTTTGCGTTCCTTATCGTTGTGCCCAATGCCGTGCACCTGCATGGGTTCCATCAGTGCGTCACCAACGGTGAGTCGTTGGTTGAGCGAAGAGTAAGGGTCTTGCAGAATAATTTGCAGATCCTTGCGCATCTTTCTCATTTGCGAGGAGGAGAGGTTCATCAGGTTTGTCCCTTGATAGTACACAGTGCCGGAGGTAGGCTCAATCAGCCGGATCATGCTTCTCCCAAGGGTGGTTTTGCCGCATCCCGATTCACCTACCAGTCCAAGGGTCTCCCCTTCGTATATTTCCAGATTGATATCTTGTAATGCATGGACATATTGCTGGTGTTCGAAAAGCTTTCGTTTGCGGACAGGATATTTTTTGTTTAGATTCTCTATGGTGATGATGGGCTTTCCGGCGTATAACTGACGATGATATGCTGCGCGTTCAGCGGATGTGACCGTGAATTTTTCCATCACCTGTGGCAACCCTTGGGTTTGGTTGTGCATGAAATCGTCTACTGTGGGCAATTTTTTCAACCTGGCGGTCATGGAGGGACGGCAGGCTAGAAGTCCTTGGGTGTATGGGTGTTGCGGGTGCAGGAAGATGTCGCGGATATGTCCATGTTCCACCACGTTCCCTTTGAAGAGCACGAGCACCTTGTCGGCAATCTCGGCCACTACGCCAAGGTCATGGGAGATGAAGAGGACGCTCATGCCGTATTTGTTCTGCAGTTTTCGGATCACTTCCAGAATCCCCTTTTGTACCGTCACATCAAGTGCGGTGGTGGGTTCGTCAGCAATCAGCAGATCGGGCTGGCAGCTCATGGCCATGGCAATCATGACACGTTGCTTTTGCCCACCCGACAGTTCGTGCGGATAAGAATCGAAAATCTGCTCCGGACGTGGCAGCATCACCTCCCTGAACAGTTCAATTACATGCTGTTTTGCAGCCTTTTTGTCCATGGTGGTGTGCAACAGAATCTGCTCGGTAATCTGTTCGCCGCAACGGATAACAGGATTCAGCGAAGACATGGGCTCCTGGAAAATCATCGCTATCTTGTTGCCCCGCAGATGTCGCATGGTGTTCTCCGGGCAATCAATCAGTTCAATGGGGTGGTCCGGATTGGCTTTGTCATGGAAAAGAATGTGCCCTTGCGGGTATCGGGAGATGTTGGGATGGAGTAGTTGCATTACCGAAAGGGCTGTGACAGACTTTCCGGAGCCGGATTCACCCACAATGCCCAAAGTCTCTCCTCTTTTGAGACTGAATGACACCTGCCGCAGGATGGATTTCCAATTTCCATCCTGTTTAAGGTCCAGTGACAAATCCGTTATTTCCAAAAGATTCTCCATCGGCGGCAAAGATACACCTTTTTCGTATCTTTGCCGCCGCTTTGTTCAAGATCATGCGATACTTTCTACATTTGGCTTATAACGGAAACGCCTATTACGGCTGGCAGATGCAACCGGAACATCCTTCGGTGCAGGACACGCTTGAAAAATGCCTGTCACTGCTGCTCCATTGCGAACGTGTTGCCATCACGGGCTGCGGGCGTACAGACACCGGCGTGCATGCCTCCTGCTTTTATGCCCATTTCGACCTTGACACCAAGCTCACCACCTCCGAATGTGATAGAATCAGAGACCAGCTTAACAATTTTCTGCCCAAAGATATTGTAATATACAGGCTTTTCCCGGTAAAAGATGAGGCTCATACCCGATTTGATGCGGAAAGCCGCACATATCAATATTTTATTACTACCGTTAAAAACCCCTTCACCTTCTCTCAACGTCTTTTCTATCATCGTCCGTTGAATGTTGAAAAAATGAATGAAGCGGCAAAACTGCTGAAAAAAAACGAAGATTTCACCAGTTTTTCCAAAGTGCACACACAAGTCAATAATTTTATCTGCCATGTTTCTGAGGCCTTTTGGGAGAGAAAAGGAGAAGATGTTGTGTTTACAATCACAGCCAATCGTTTTCTGCGGAACATGGTCCGTGCTATAGTGGGCACCTTGTTGGATGTGGGGCTGGAAAAGATGTCTCTGGAGGATTTTCAAAGTGTTATAGAAAAAAAAGACAGATGCGAAGCTGGGATTTCCGTGCCTGCCCATGCACTATTTCTGACAGACGTTCGTTATAATTGGCGCGAAATCTTATTGGATGATTATGAAATGGATAGATAGATTCTTTTGTTTTCTGCTACTTGTCTTTTTGACAACGGGTGGATTGACCTTGAGCAGTTGCCGCAACGGCCAGTATAATGAGGATGTGAAGCTTGAGTTCTCTACGGATACGCTGATGTTTGACACTATCTTCACTACAGTCTCCTCCATTACCCGCTCGTTCACCGTAACCAATCCGAGTCCTGACCCGGTGAAATTGGATATCTATCTTGCTGGTGGTACCCAGTCATATTATAGCATCAATGTGGATGGCGTGGCAGGAACCGAGTTTCATGATGTGGAGATTCCTGCGCATGATAGCATTTTTGTTTTTGTCAAAGTTAACATAAACCCCGCTAACCAGAATAACCCGTATCTGGTCACCGACTCGGTGCTGTTCTATAATACACAACGGAAGCAGTCGGTGCAATTGGTGGCCTTCGGCCAAGACGCCCATTTCATCATTCCCGACCATAACAACACCTCCATGTCGTACTATATAGTGGCACATGAGCATGAACATGTGCATTGGACAAATGACAAGCCATGGGTGATTTACGGTTGGGCAGTTGTGGACTCGCTGGGAAAACTCACCATTGATCCGGGAACTCGCATCTATATCCATCATGGTGGTGGTATATGGGTGTATCGGTATGGCAATATCCATGTAAACGGCACGTATGATGACCCTGTGCTCATTGCCGGTGACCGTCGGGAGTCTTTCTACAGCACTGACTATGAGCAGTGGAACCGCATTTGGATCAATGAGGGTACAGAAGACAATATCATCAATAATGCCATCATAACCAACTCTTCCACAGGCATTGAGGTTTCAGCGTTGATGGAATATCTGGGGAATAAAACTATCATCAACAATTCAGTCATCCATAACAACCGCTATTATGGCGTAGCGGCGCAAAGTGCCGATGTGGAAATGAACAACTGCCAAATCAGCAATACGGGAAGCTACAGTTTGGTCATGCAGGTGGGGGAATTCAAATTGAACCATGTTACCATCGCCAACTATTTCTCCCAAAGCAAGCGGAACGAGCCTGCGTTCGGATTAAGCAATTATTACGATAAGGGAGACACCCGTTACATCGGAGACACCCGTTTAGAGTGCAATAACTCCATTATATACGGAAATGCATCGTTCCCCAATGAGATTGTGACTTCAGCCTATAATGGCGCAAACCTGAATTACCAGTTCAACAATTGTATAGTGAGAATGGATGAGATAGATAACCACTATGTGAACTGTATTTTTGAAATGGATCCCCAATTTGTAGCCACATATAATCAGGACTATAATTTGAAGGAGAATTCACCAGCCATAGATGCCGGACGGACAGATTTGGGCATCACCACAGATATTCTGGGGCGGGCTAGAAATGGAGTCCCTGACATTGGAGCGTACGAATATTACCCGGGTAGTGAAGAGAAACGGATGCGCCGTTAGTAGCCCAGCAGGATTTTAATGCCGAGCATAACCAGGATGATACCGCCAATGATTTCGGCTATGTGCGCTTTCAGATGTTTGCGCAGACGGCGGGTGAGGTAATAACCGGCCAGAGAGGCGCCGAAGGAAACAATGCCAATCAGGAACAGTGCCAGGCCCAACCTTACCTGTTGCATCATGGAAAAACTGAATCCTACAGCCAGTGCGTCAATGCTAGTGGCCACCGAAAGCAGCAGTACGGTACCCAGACGGGTCATATCCACTTTGGATTCAGTTTCATTGTGACGGATGCCTTCCACCAACATCTTAATACCGATAAAAGCAAGAATGCCGAAGGCTATCCAATTGGTGAAACGGTCCAGGTAACTGACGACCATTTCGCCGCCCAACCATCCTAACAAGGGCATGAGAGCTTGGAAAAAACCGAAACTGAAAGCAAAAGCAATCACATTTTTCGGTTTCAGGTCAGGTTGCAATGCACCGGCGGAACAGCTTACAGCAAAGCAGTCCATGGCTAAACTTACAGCAAGAAGAAAAAGGGTCAGGAATCCCATTGTTCAGGCGCTTTACATACCTCTCTTTTCAAGAGGCTGCAAAAATATAAAAAAAAATATAAAAAACACGCTTCTTTCCATAAAATATTTGTAAAATGCCAACGTTAAATAAAGCAATGTTTTTAGTTATAGATATAGGAAATACTACGCATAAGGTGTCCATCTTTAATTCGGATGGAGACCTTGAAATCCTCTTTCGTTACGATGAGTTGGAAATCAGCCGGTTGCAGAATTTGTTTGAACAATATGACATCGAAGCGGCCATCTTGTCGTCGGTGGGCAGTGTGCGTGAGGGTATAATTTTTTGGTTGGAGAATCATACAGCCTTAGTTCGTCTTACACCTGGTCTCAAACTGCCGGTTTGTTTGGATTATGAGACACCCGAAACGTTGGGCACGGACCGCATTGCCGCTGCTTCCGGTGCTCAAATGCTGTACCCTGCACAAAACGTGCTGGTTATACAGGCGGGCACCTGTCTGGTGTTCGATTTTGTGGATAATCAGGGAGTTTATCAGGGCGGTTCAATTGCCCCTGGCATGAGAATGCGGTTCCAGTCTTTACATGACCATACAGCCCGGTTGCCATTGGTTGAACCACATGAGGTCATTTCCATCACTGGGAAAAATACAGGAGAATCCATCTCTTCGGGTGTGATTCGGGGCATGGCGTGTGAAATTGATGGGTTTATAGACCATTATAGGTCGCACTATTCAGACCTTAAGGTTCTTTTAACAGGAGGGGATGCGGAACTTCTCCAAAGTTTCATAAAAAATCGTATATTTGCCGCCCCTTATTTGGTTTTGCAAGGATTATATAAAATTTTGAAGCTTAATGTTGAATAGAAGAATCAACGGTTTATTGTTGTTTGTACTGCTCCTTACGTTGTCTTGGAACTCTTGGGCACAGAACGAGATCAGCAACCCCTATTCTGCATTTGGCGTTGGTTTGGTAAATCGCAGTTCCAACGGTATTTTGGATGGTATGGGGGGTGCTTCGTATGCCATGCAGAACCCCTATTACATTAATTTCAGGAATCCTGCCTCTTATGCGGCTTTTGACTCTTTGTCTTTCATAGCCGATGCGGCAGCATCCATATATGTCTCCACGCTCTCCTCCGGAACCCTGCGGCAGCGGAATTCGTATGCTCGTTTGGGATACATCAATATCGGACTTCCCGTCACCCGCCATTGGCGCTCAAGCGTGGGCATAGTTCCGTTCAGTTCAGTGGGTTATGATGTTGCATTTTCCAGTACCATGGAGAATATCGGAGAAGTAAAGTATGACTATTCCGCAAAAGGTGGCCTCTACCAGTTGTATTGGGGTAACGCTTTCAAAATCTGCAAGGGCCTTTCGATAGGACTGAACACCTCCTATATTTTCGGTACCATTTACAAATTCAACAACACCTCATTTGACGGTAATAATTTCTACAATTCCTATATCAACGACTCTTATCTCATAGACGGCATTCACTTGAACGGTGGAATCCAGTATTTCTTCAATATCAATGAGAAACATAAAATCGGATTGGGACTTGTTTACAGCAATACGGCTTACATTTGGGCTAGAGAAAATTTGCTCATCAATTATTACCAAGGTACATTCAGCCAGGTGACCACCTATGATACCGTGTATTTTAACGAAGTCGTGCGAGGGAACCTCTACATTCCGCAATCTGTTGGCGGTGGCGTGAGCTATACGTTCAATGACAAACTGACGGTAGCCGGCGATGTGGCCTGGAACAATTGGGCCAAGTATAAGGCTTTTGGATATGGGGATTCCCTTTGCAACTCTATCACAGCCTCTTTGGGAGCACAGTTTATTCCAGACCCCAATTCCAATAAGTTCCTGAAAAGGATGAATTTCCGATTAGGAGCCAAATATTCTACCGGAGAAATTTTCCTGCGCGGTAAACCTATCAACGAATTTGGAGTCACTTTCGGCGTTGGTCTTCCTATTTCCACCTTCAATACACACTCTTCTATCAATATTGTATTTGAATACGGGAAACTCGGAACACTCACAAGAGATCTTATCCAGCAGAATTACTTCAAGTTCACATTCAACTTCATCTTGCAGGAGAGATGGTACCAACGCACGAAACTTGATTAAAATAAGTACAGTAACTCAAAAAAAATAAAGACAATGAAAAAATTATTCATCGCAACATTTTTACTGTTATCTGGCAGTTTTGTTTTTGCCCAGAACAGCAATTGCCCGTTTAAATACGGCGCGAATGAGGAAGATTCTCTGAAATGTTTGGAGCAAATCACGAATTTCAACATGTTTTACAAAAGCAAAAGTTATGCAGACGCATACGAGGCATGGCATTATCTGATAGCTAACTGCCCATGCTGCTGGGATGGTATCTACACCAATGCGCAAAACATGTTCGCCGGTATGATTAAAGATGAGAAGGATTCCCTGAAAAGAGAACATTTGATTGATACCCTCATATACTCTTATGAAATCCGTAGCCAATATTTTCCTGATAAATTCAGCAGGGGATATTGCTTGGGATTCAAGGCATACAACATGCTTCTTTATCGTGCAAAATCTATGGATTTTGATCAGATTAAAGAAGTTGAAGATTGGTTCATCCAGTCTGTTGAAATGGAGAAGGAAAAAACTCAGCCCGCTATTTGGGACAAATACTTCCAATTGTCTGAAAGTATTACCAAGGCTAGCAAAGACACCAGCGTTGTGATTGAGGCCTACGGTCGTGCTACCGACTATCTCGACATCTCCATCAACAACTCTTTGGTACAGTATGAGAAACAAGTGAACACGTTGGATAGTTTGTATGAGCTGTACAAAAACGGTACCATTGACACCAACTACTTGATTGAACTCTCCAAAAAGCCTGCCACTGACACAGCCCGTCAGATGAAATTGGTGTTGAATTACCGCAAGACTCTTGCCAAAATTGAAAAGGCGGTTACCCCGTATGCTTCCTGCGAAGTTTTGGAAGAACTCTATAGCGAGAAACTGGCCAACAACAAAGAGGACCTTTCTGCTATCAACAAGATGGTCATGACGATGTCAAAAGGTGACTGTGTTTCCAGCCCTGTTTTCAAAGAGGCTTTGGAAATACTGCATAGGGCAAACCCGAACCGTAACTCTGCATACTGGATGGGCAACCTCTCACTGAAGAGCTTCTTGAACACCAAGGACAATGCTGAAATTGACAAGTCGATCGACTATTTTATCGAGGCAGTGAGCTTAAGCGAAACCAATGAGCAGAAGGCCGATGCTAACTATATGTTGGGTTTGGCTTATTACACCAAGGGTTCCTATTCTGAGGCCCGTAGTGCTGCTCTTGCCGCTTTGAAACATCAACCTAACATGGGCAAGGCATACATCCTCATCGGAGACCTTTACGCCAACTCTGGTGGCAGATGCTCTGGTGGTGACATGCTTCCGTTGGCAAATGCATGGGCAGCTGCTGACAAGTATGCACGTGCAGCCGCCGTGGACCCGAGCTGCGCTGAAAGAGCAAATGCTCAACGTGCAAAACTGAGATTCCCGAGCAAGGAGGACCTTTTCAAGCGCGGTCTGAGCACAGGCGCAACCTATCACGTGGGTTGCTGGATTCAAGAGACTACTACCGTCAGGTAATATCATATCAATATGTCTGTCTTAAAGACTTGCCGAGCAAAAAACATCATAATGGCCTTGTGCCTTATGATGTTTTTTGTTTCCTGTAACCATAAAGATAAAAACACTGGGCTTTTGGAATACAAAGGCAAGTTTCCTGATGAGTCAGCGGAGAATATGGAGCTGATAGTCAGTGACTCCGGGGTGGTGAGCTTTGTGGTGAGGGCTCCCATGTTTAACACATATCGTACCGATTCAACTTATACAGACTGTCCGGAGGGCATAACCGCTATCTCCTACACGGAATACGGACGGATGCAGGCAATTCTCACGGCAAAGTATGCCTGCAATATCAACAATAACATGTATAAGGCATCGGACAATGTGGTGATTGTGGATGTTATCAAGGGAGACACATTGGAAACGGAGGAGATAATCTGGGATCAGCGCAAGAGGATTATCTTTTCTAAAGAGTTGGTAAAGCAGAAAAAGGCGGACGGGTCTGTGAACTATGGTGATGGCTTTGAGGCGGATGAGCGTTTCAGCAAGTACACTATCTTCCACCCTCACGGGGAGATGGTGGCGATAGATTTTTAGCAACAGTACTTCACCTCTCCCACTTTTTTCAGGGCCGTCACAATACGATCGGCTTCGCGCCGGCGCACGGAAAACCGAATGGTACAATTCATGTCGCTTTGCTGGCTGATAATAGTAACGTAGGGATCCTTCATCAACTGCATGACGCTGTTCATCTGCAAATAATCGAATACCACTTCGTAAGTCTCGTCAATGGTTTTCTCCACAATGTTGGCTGCATCCAACGCCTCTTTCGCCGCTATCTTGTAAGCATTTTGAAGACCGCTCACGCCTAATTTTATGCCACCAAAGTAGCGCACAACAATTACCAGGGTGTCGGTCAGATCTTTTGACAACAGTTGGCCGTGAATGGGTCTTCCCGCTGTTCCGGAGGGCTCCCCGTTATCATTCATCCTGTACGCATCTTTATTTGGCCCCAGAATGTAGGCGTAGCAATGATGCCGGGCGTCATTGTGCTTTTTTTGAATCTCAGTGAGACGCTCTTTTACCTGCGTCTCTGTCTTTACTGGAAACGCATAAGCCAGAAACTTGCTTCTTTTTTCGCTATAGCTTCCGGTGGCGGGTGCCGATATGGTTTTATAGGTGTCTTCGAACATAGAGAATTTGATTATCGTCAATGTGTCGGACAAGATGCGGGTGCTCGGACAGGGTGGGGGCTTTTGTGCCCTTACCCCATGACTGTGCCCCTGTCAGGATGCGTGCTTCATCCCATAAACCCGCTGCTATGAATCTGTCCAGTGTCTTTCGTCCCCCCTCAACTATGACAGATTGTACACGCTCGGTATAGAGGCTATCCATTGCGGCGGAAAGATCCATGGACAAGGGGTTATAATAACTAAGGTCAATGTTTGGATTCCCATGGCACATCACGTAGCGTTTGGGACTTTTCCCCGGGTAGAGCCGGTTGGTTAGTTGCGGTTTGTCGTTCACCACGGTGTTGTAGCCCACCAATATGGCATCTTCTTCACTGCGCCATTTGTGGACAATGACCTTAAGTGCCGGGTTGGTTATCCAATAATCCTCGATTTCTGCGGAGTTACTCCTGTCAATGTCCATGTAGCCATCGGCGGTCTGCGCCCATTTGAGGATGATATAGGGGCGGTGGTGAAGATGGTAGGTGAAGAAGCGCTTGTTTAGTTCGCGGCATTCTTGTTCACACACGTGTTGCACAACCTCAACACCGGCATTGAGAAGTTTTTGGATGCCGTGACCGTTAACTTTGTCATGGGGGTCGGTGGTGCCAATGACTACTTTGGGAATACCGTGTTGAATAATAGCGTCGGCGCAGGGTGGGGTTTTGCCAAAGTGGGAGCAGGGCTCTAAAGAAACATAAAGTGTGGATTCAGTGAGTAGTGAGGGGTTTTGCACCGAGGCGATGGCATTGACTTCTGCATGGGGCTGGCCATATTCGTGATGATAACCCTCTCCTATTACCTGATGTTGATGAACAATAACCGCACCTACCATGGGGTTGGGCTGGACTTTGCCCAAACCTGATTCTGCCAATTGCAGGCACCGGTGCATGTATTTTTCATCTTCCGTCATGAATAGATTATTGCTTTTTCAGAAAATAAGAAAGAGGCTGGTTAACTCTGTCAAAATGATAATATTGACATTGCAGCATATCTTTAGTGTGTCCGTTTAATATTGCATAGAACTTATCCCGATTGTATGGCAGATCGCTGTCAGAATCCTCCATGCCTATTATTGCGTCCAGATACATTGCGTCAGGTTCCAGTTTGCGGTACATGTCCAGGCGGGTTTCCTGCCCGTTTACATCTACCAAAGTGATGGTTTTGAACTTGTTGAATTGTAGAACGGAGTCTTTGGTCGACTGGTTCATGGAAGAGATGTATTGTTCATAGTTGAGGTCCCGGTATTCTGAGAGCATATCCAGGAGCTTAATGGTGTCATAGTCCAAAATGGGTTGGTGTTGCCCGTTGAAAAGGCTGAAGAAGCGGGGGCCGGATTTTTCAACGATGAAGGATTCTTCGGGGTTTTCAAAGTCTTGCACGGTCAGTGTCTTGATACGGGTGATTTTGGTGCTGAACAGGTCGCAGTTGTACCAATCGATGGGTCGGAAAGAGAAAAACGGGGTGATGAATCCTCTGAAACCGGGAATGTAAACAATGCAAGGTTCGTCATAGCCTTCCAGAATGGCAAAATTAGCCATATTATCCATGGTGGCAGGGCCCATGTAATAGGTCTTGGTCTTTCTTTCCTTGTTGAAAAACTTGATTCCAAACAGTGTGAATTTCGGGGCTTTCTGATAGATTTCCACCTTGATGGCATTTACCGACATCATTTTGTTGATGTTGGATTGGGCAGTCTTGGCCACAGTTTGTTGTAAGGTCACATTATGGATGATACCCAGCAGATCTTTGATTTTTGGGGTTTGGGCAAGGATGGAGTCCTGCACGTACCATTCACCATCGCGGCGGCTTAACAGCACATATTCGCCGTTCATGTCAGCAATAAAAATTCTGGTAATCGCTGAGGTGTCCTTAACAGCGAAAATGTCGGATTTTGGAACGCTGTTGGCGGTATGGAACACGCCGGTCTTAAAAAGGATGATCACCAAACAGATTAAGAGAAGAAGGATGGTGGAGATAATATAAATGCGATTCTTTTTCATCATTTAAAAATTATGGGGTGCAAAAGTACGAAAAATTAGTACATTTGCGCGCTATTATTCAATAGGTATGGGTATTATTATTAAGCAGAGCATTAAGGGAACTATAGTCAACTATATAGGTGTTGCCATTGGCTTTATCACCACCTTTTTTGTTATTACCAGTTATTTATCCCAGGAGGAGGTAGGACTTACCCGCGTTCTCATAGATGCCGGTACACTTCTTGCAAGCCTGTCACAACTTGGTACAGGCGCTTCCATACTCCGTTTTTTCCCCTATTTTAAGGATGAGGAGAACAAGCACCATGGATTCTTCTTCTTTACCATTGTAGTTCCATTCTTGGGTTTTTTAATATTTTCCGCAGTTTATCTGCTTTTTAAAAATACTATTGTCCAAGCTTTTTCGGAAAATTCGTCGCTATTTGTAAACTATTTTCACTATGTGATACCATTGGCTTTGTTCATGCTGTATCAGTATGTTTTCGAAGCGAATGCCAATGTTTTGATGAGGATAGTGGTTCCCAAGTTTGTACGTGAAGTTGGCGTGCGTGTGGGATTACTGGTCATTTATATTCTGTATGGTCATCACCTTATCAATTTGGATGGACTGGTTATAGGATTCTGTATAACATATTTCCTTGCTGCACTGGTCGATATCATCTATTTGTTCACCCTGCAGAAGATATCTCTGAAACCCGATTTCAAGTTCATTACGAAGCCGTTGCGCAGGGACTTTCTGTTTTATACGATATTCCTCGTCATGGCTGCCATTGCCGGAACCGTCACACCTTTACTGAGCTCGTTTTTCGTGACGGCACAGATGGGATTGGCCTTCACCGGAATTTTCGCTATAGCCAACTATATTTCAGCAGTGGTGGAAATTCCGAACCGCTCATTGAATGCTATTGTCCAGCCCAACCTTTCTGAAGCGGTGAAGAATAAGGAATGGGATAGAGCGGAAAATCTTTGCAAGTCAGTGTCCCTTCATCTGCTGCTTTCCAGCACTTTTATCTTTTTCTTGATTTGCATAAATGTTGACTTGTTGTTTATGATTCTGCGGAATGGTAAGGATTATGTTACAGGCATAAGCGTGATTTTTATATTGGGAACATCACGGTTGTTGAGTTCTACTTTCAGCATCAGTGCCAGTGCGCTTACCTATTCCAAATATTACTACATGACCTTGGTGTTCACTTTGCTTCTGACAGTATCTATCATTGTGTTGAATATCTTGCTTATCCCCAAATGGGGGATGAATGGTGCGGCCTTCGCGAACCTTCTTGCCAATTTTGTGTATTATCTTTTTCTTCTGTTTCTGCTCAAATGGAAACTGAACATTTCTCTGTTTTCCAAGGCGCAGTTGAAAGTGGTCTTGATCATATTCTTTATGTTTGGACTAAACATGCTATTTTTCAAAACGCTGACCCCGCACATACTTCAGATTTCCTCCCATTCTCTTTTAATGGCCATTCTGGAAGGCACATTCAGAAGCCTCGTTATGTTGGGAACAGGTATTGTGTTGGTTTACGCCTGGCATGTTTCAGACGATGTGAACAAGCTTATTGATAAAACAATAGGCTTTGTACGGAAAAGAAAATAATCGGGTTTGAAATCAGTTCCTGTATCGCGGGTGAAATTGTGCGATATTGCTACGGATGTAATCCTTGTCAAGGTGAGTGTATATTTCAGTTGTGGTGATGCTTTCATGTCCCAGCATCTGTTGAACGGCGCGCAAGTCGGCACCACCCTCTACCAGATGGGTGGCAAATGAGTGGCGAAAAGTGTGCGGGCTGATCGATTTGGTGATACCAGCCTCCGCAGCCCATTTTTTTACCAACATGAACACCATTTCTCGGGAAAGATGACTGCCTCTTCGGTTTAAAAAGAGATAATCCTCCTCGCCTTTCTTTATTTTCACCTTTTTTCGTGCGCCATCCACGTATAAGCTCACCATTTTTTTTGCCATGTCGCCAATAGGAACATATCGCTCTTTGCTGCCTTTTCCCAGCACCTTGATAAAACCCTCTTTAAAGAACAGGTGGGAGAGACGAAGGGTTACCACTTCGCTCACTCGGAGCCCACAGCCGTACATCACCTCCACGAGGGCGCGGTTGCGGTGCCCCTCGGGTGTACTTAAGTCAATAACGGAGATAAGAGCCTCTATCTCCGGAACCGAAAGCACATCGGGTAAGTGCAACCCGATTTTGGGTGCATCCAACAACAGGGTAGGGTCGTCCTTTATGGTTCCATCGTACAGCAAAAAACGATAGAAGGCCCGGACGCCGGAAACAATGCGAGCCTGCGAACGCGTGGCGACCCCCTTTTCCACCAAATCGCGGAGAAAATTTTGAAGATTTTCCAATGTGGCAGTTTCCAGCGCCTTGTGGTTCAGAAAGTCCTCCAGCAGTGTCACATCATGGATATAAGCCTCCACACTCTTCGGTGAAAGACCTTTCTCGAAGAGGAGATATTGCTTGAATTGGAGGATTAATGGGGACATGGGGGCACAAGGTGATTTATTAATCGTTCATCGCTCCTCGTCACCGCAGGTCTTTCTCGATTTCAATGCGGAGCATGTTCAGTGCGGCGCGGGCGGCTCGTTCAATAATCTGTTTGCGTCCGGTGCGGCTGCCGAAGTGGAACTCCTTGGTGGTGAGGCGTACGGGCGTGGCTACGGCAATCCATACAGTGCCGACGGGTTTTTCTTCCGTGCCTCCGTCGGGTCCGGCAATGCCAGAAGTGGCGATGGTGTAATCCACATCAAAGAGCCCCATGGCGTTGAGAGCCATGTCGCTGACCACTTGTTCGCTCACGGCGCCCCGGCGTTTCAGGTTGTCCTCGCGCACATTCAGCAGGTCGCGCTTTATGTCGTTGCTGTATGATACGAGTGTTCCCTGGAAATAGCGTGAACTGCCGGGCACTGAAGTGATGAGATGGGAGATATATCCGCCGGTGCAACTCTCTGCTGTGGCCATTGTCTTGCCGACTTTCACCAGCAGTCTGCCCACCACCTCTTCAATCTCAATGTCCTCATCGGTGAAGGCGTACTCAAGGGTAAGTTGCTGTAATTTGGCGAAATGTTCTTCCAGCATGGATTTGAGGACTGCTTCATCATCTCCGCGGGCGGTGAGCCGCAGACGGATGATGCCAGGTTTGGGCAAATAGGCCAGTTTCAGCTCCGGAGGCAGTTGTTTTTCATACTCTTCCAGCAGGTCGGAAAGACCGCTTTCGGAAATGTTTGTGCACTGGAGCACCTTGTACAGGATGGCGTGTGATTGTTGTTTGGCTGATTTCAGACGAGGTAAGACTTCCTCCTTGATCAGTCTTTCCATTTCAAAGGGCACGCCGGGAAGGGCGATGAGCAACTTTCCATCCTGCTCAACCCAGAGCCCCGGGGCGGTGCCCAGCGGGTTGGGTAGCACAGTGCTTCCTTGCGGCACGGCCGCCTGTTGGCGGTTGGTCTCCGTCAGAGCCATCCCCCGGGAGGCAAAGATTTCCGTGACATGCTCCAATGTGCGTTCGTCAATAACTAACTCACGATGAAAAAGATCACATATAATCTTTTTGGTGATGTCGTCTTTGGTGGGTCCCAAACCGCCAGTCATCAGTACTATATCTGTCTTACCCAGCGCAGCAGTCACCGTTTGCCGTATGGCTTCGCCTTCATCACCGATGGTGACCACGTCTGTCAATTCAAAACCTGCCGCTGCCATCTGCTGGCCGATAAAAGCGGCATTGGTGTTGACGACCTGCCCGATAAGCAATTCGTCGCCGATGTTAATGAGTATCATGTTGAATGTTCCTTTCCTGTTCCATCAAATCCAGCATCTCCAGACGACGTTGCATATTCTGGACGTACGGATTCTCCGGATATCGTTTTTTTAAAGTTTGGGTAATCTTGCGCAATAGAGCTTTATCCTCTTGCTCGCTGAAGAAACTTCTTCTATTATATCCTTGATAAAAAGCTACATAAGAAGCAAGCCTGTCCGGATGCTCCTGAATGAAGTTCACGAGATATTGTTTATGATGGTCGAGCAGTTGTATATATTGCTTTTCAATTTTTGCTCTCACAGAATCTTCTTCAATGTTATTTCGGTAGGTTCGATAGAGGGCGTCCACCGGTTGTACAAAGGAGTTGAGTGCACTGTCAAGTTGTCCCATCAGTACAGCCTCTTCGCCTCCACTGACGGTATAATCGTCAACGAGATTTTCAGCATCGGTTTTAATGATGATGTGGTCGCCGCCCATG
Source organism: uncultured Bacteroidales bacterium (assembly GCA_905233745.1). Classification (GTDB taxonomy): domain Bacteria; phylum Bacteroidota; class Bacteroidia; order Bacteroidales; family WCHB1-69; genus F23-D06. The sequence goes on along the minus strand of CAJODA010000002.1, from coordinate 49,962 downwards.
GCAATGGTGGTGAGTGTGTTATACGGTGAAAGCATGATTTGGTACATCATAGGCGATGCAGCACGCGCTTTGGCTGCATCATTGTCCGCTTTCAACTCAAAGCGAAAATGGCCATTTTTCAAGGTTACGGAATCCAGTATGTCCAGACCGTCATTGGTGACTACCGCCAATACGAGTTTATCATCCTTGACACCAGCGATATCCCCTTCGATAGTGATAAGGGATTTTCTGTTCTGGCAGGAAACAATCAGGATGGCAGATAAGATAAGGATGACAAATATCCGTATGTTCTTCAGAATTTTCATGTTAGAATGATTGATAGGCCAGCGTGGAATCAGCTGGTTGAGGGTTGGTTTTATACTCACATCCACAGTTGCGTTCCTTTCGGTGCGGTCTCGCCCCGATTATTTTCCTGGAGCAGGAGGTGCCCAACAGGAGTAATACAGCAAAAATCCAAAAGTGTTTTTTCATTGTTGTAATAAATGGGTGCAAATGTACAAAATTCTCGGGTCGGGTTCTTAACGCATTTTTCTATCTTTTTATTATTTTTGCCGTTTTTAGGAAAATGAAGAGAAACATACGTTATATTATTGTGACAATATTGTCCATCCTTATCATACAGAATGGGTTTGGACAAGAAATTGAAAAGAAAATGGAGCTGGAAGATGTATCCGCTGCCAATGGGGAGGTTTGCCCAAAGATTGATTCTATTATAGCATTTGCTAAGACCAAGTTGGGAAGCCCCTACAGGGCTCGGGGTATCGGACCCCGTTCGTTTGACTGTTCCGGTTTCATGTACTATGTTTTCGGACAGTTCGGAGTCAAGCTTGGGCGCAGTTCACGCGACCAGATTCGGATGGGCAAGGCGGTGGAGAAGAATGATATCCGGAAGGGCGATTTGGTTTTTTGGTACCGTGGGAAAGGGTATGTCGGTCATTCGGGTATGGTGGTAGATGTGGATTCCGCGCATAATTTCACATTCATACACGCCTCGACGTATGGAAAGGGAGTACGACTGGACCGCTCAACGGGCAGATGGTATGCTTCCACGTATGCGGGTGCGCGTCGTATTGTGGACTGTGATGCTGAAGGCCGTATTTTTTTAGTTGAAGCGGACCATTCCGCGCTGGCGGAAGATACGACGACAACAGACACTGTGCAGGTGGTCTCTACTGAGGCTGAAGCGGGAGCTGCTCCGTCAAACCAGCCGGCTGTCCAAACGCAAAAGGTTGTGTATCATAAAATAAAAGAGGGAGAGACATTGTCTTCCATTGCCAGGAAATATCATGTAACCGTAAAACAACTCAAGCAGTGGAATAATCTGAAATCAGATATGATACGAGCTGGCAAGAGCCTGAAGATAGTGGTGTTGTAAAATAAAAAAGGAGCGCCATCGCTCCTTTTTTATTTGAGGTCTCTTCCAGATTCGAACTGGAGTCAACGGTTTTGCAGACCGGTACCTAACCACTCGGCCAAGAGACCTTTTGACGCGGCAAAGATACACTTTTTTTGGTACCTCACAATTTATAGCGAAATATTTTTCCGTTATGGCAGTGAAGATACGAGCTCTATTTGTTCGGATACGGCACCACGATATCATCGCAGTACTCGCAGCGGTAGGAACGTTTCTCCTTATCGACCAGATGGAACACATGGTCGAAGTAGTGCTCCACGGAGGTGACGCAGCGCGGGTTCTTGCAGTGAATGATATTGGTGATGGTCTGTGGAACTTCCAGCTTTACCTTCTTTACAGTTTTCCCGTTTTCAATGATGTTCACCGTGGCATTAGGGTCGATGAGACCTAGAAAATCGTAGTTGATGTCAATGACATTGTTGATCTTGATAATATCCTTTTTCCCCATTTTGAGGCTGAATGCGTTCATGATGAGGGCGACATTATAATCGGCGTTTTCAAGATGCAAATAGTTGAAAACGGTCATGCCATAACCGGCTTTGATATGGTCAATGACAATACCTCTTTCTATACTGTTGATTTCTAACATGGTGTTTCTGATTTTTGATGATTTTTCTTAAGACTTTGGCTGTAGGCAGTTAGCTGTTGGGCTTTAGCTAGCGGCTAATAGCCATATATCAGATTAATATATTCCTAAAAGTTTGCAGATGAGGGCCATGCGCACATACATGCCGTTTCGTGCCTGGTTGAAGTATTGGGCACGAGGATCGCTATCCACTTCAGTGCTGATTTCGTTCACGCGCGGCAGCGGGTGCAGAATGTAGGTGTCAGGGCGTGCGTAGGTCATCTTCTCGGCATCGAGGATGAAGCGGTCTTTCAAGCGAATGTAGTCTTCCTCGTTGAAGAAGCGTTCACGCTGCACACGGGTCATGTATAAGAAGTCGAGCTGGCCCATATAGGGTTCCATCTGGTCCACCTCTTCATAGGGGATGCCTTTTTTCTTTACAATCTCTTCGCGGATGTATTCCGGCACGCGAAGCTCTTCGGGAGAGATGAAGATGAACTTCACTCCCTCATAGTTGCTGAGGAATTTGACCAGTGAGTGGACGGTACGTCCGAACTTAAGGTCACCGCAGAATCCGTAGGTCTTGTTTTCCACATTGCCGCGCAGTCTTTCAATAGTGAGGATGTCGGTGAGGGTTTGTGTGGGGTGCTGGTGTCCGCCGTCGCCGGCGTTGATCAGCGGCATTTGGATGTAGTGGCTGGCCATACGTGGCGCACCCTCCTTGGGATGGCGCATCGCCGCGATGTCCGCGTAGCATTCGATGGTGCGCAACGTGTCAGCAATGCTCTCGCCCTTTGCGGTGGAACTGGAGTTGGGCTCCGAAAAGCCAATCACCTTACCGCCTAGACGCAACATGGCTGCCTCAAAACTGAAGCGTGTACGTGTGCTCGGTTCATAAAAAAGAGTTGCTAGGATTTTCCCTTCGCAACTCTTACTGTATTTTTCCGGATCCGCAATAATCTGATGTGCCAAATCAAATATTTCGCGAAATTCTTCGCGAGTGAAATCCGCAGGGTCTATTAAGCATCTGTTTTTTAACAAAATAAAGCCTCCTTATATTTTAATTGATTATGAATATCGCGTCAGTTCCCCTCAATCCAAAGTCAATGCAAAAATAGACAAATAGTTTTTTTTCGCTATAGGGGAAAAGATTTTTTTTTCAACAATTTTCTTATTCCGGAGGGAGGAGGAAAAGGTTCAATAACACATGGGCAGGAACTATAATGCTCGTAGAAATGCCATTTATAGGTGTTTCCATCGATTTACATGCTTTGCCTTGCGGGGAGGTTAGTATGTTGAAAACATTTTTGCAAGAAGATACGGCTGTAGCACGATTTAGCAACATGAGGTCCATTTGCTCCCCGTTTGAGATACGGATGGGCTCCCTGTTTCCGTTGGATGTTTTGATTCGGTAAGCATAGAGAGGGCAGGCGACACGTTGCCCATTTTGATCTTCACGATAGCCCAGCTTAACAATCTGGTAGGCGTACTTATGGCCGGACGCCCTGGCCTGTTTGAGGAACTCTTTGAATAAGGCGTCCTCTTCCAGGGCACGTGAGCCGCTCACCTCCAGTATTCCTGCTCCGGTGCAGGTTTCCAACTGGCCATTGCATATGGCCAGCTGTCGGTGCCCGTTAGAGTATTTTCCAGTAACTGTAGCACTGCGGGAAGAGAGCATCTCGTTCAGGATCCCACGGCGGATCAGTTCTGTCTCCCGCATTACGGGAACTCCTTCCGCATCCACAGTATAGTGGCCTATTAGCGGCGTGTTGTCATAGGTGTCCTTATCATAATTCGCTGATACGTTCCAAATAGGACTGGCAATCTGCTTGTTTTTCATTTTTTCCCAATAATTGGCAGAATAGCCTGTCTTGTCTGCGGGTTCGTGCGTGGCGATAAGCGAGGGCGTCCCTTCTAATAGAGCATCTGATAGCAATGCGGATACCGCCTCCCCGGAAAAGAGTACAGGACCGTTGTATAATTGGGGCAATTTCGGAGCCTTTTTAAAGGTCAGCAGGATTTCTGCCATGGCTGTTATCTCGTTGCGCAAGTCAGGGATTTCCTCCATTTTGCGAAAAACCCGGTAAGAACAATCCCTTAACGTGTCTCCCCCTGCTGTTTCCACCTCGGCAAACCATTGGATATAGTAGAGATTGAAAGGTTGGGCGTATTGGATGTTCTTTGCAGAGATAAAATATGCAGTGGATTGAAAGACAAAGATGTTTACTCCCGAACAAAGCAATTCGTCTGCTTTGGGATTGAATTGGGCTGATAGCTCATTGGCGAGGTTCTGCAGTCGGGTCGGGTTTGCGGTTTCGTGGGTCTCCTCCAGGAAGAAGGACTGCCGTTTGGCTTCAGAGCGGTCGGGTGTCCGGTTTTTCTGTTGCTCGGCTGGCAGATTGTCCAGGATTCTGAGCTTGTGGGAATAGTCGAGAAGCGCCTGCTTGTATGCATTTTCAGTGGCTTGATGCAGAGCCTCAAGGGTGTTGGCATAATCATTATCCAATGGCAAAGGATGGGGAGTCCCATTTTGCGAAAGCGAGAGATGTTCATTGTTTAGCCGGTCGTTGCCCACCAGCAGGTGCGTGTTTACACTTCGCAGGGGCTGTTCGCTGAAGGCCAGGGTGCTTCCTAATGAGCTTTGCACGGTGTAGGTAAGGGCGTCTGTGACTAAATATTCCACGTCATAAGGCTGGGGGGAATCCAGCAGATTGGTGTCTTCGAAAAAGTTGCCAATCTCTTCCTGCGCGATTTGAGTGATTAGGGTGGAGAACTGTGAGTTGGCGGATTGTCTTTCCTTTTGCGCGGGAGCCAGCAGGTGGAACTTGGCTTGGCCTTGGCAGGGCAGAAGTTCCATTGATGGGCAAAGAACGGATGGGGCACAACATACAGTAGGTTGTGTGTTGAAGGGTCCGCAGGGAGCTATGGCGCAGTCGGGTTCATTGCCATAAACCGATATTTGTGGCCATGTGAGTGGCGACAGGGTGATTGCGATGTTCCCGCGGACCAATTCGTTGGCGCGCTCATCAGGATACACCCGATACAGGATTTGTGGTATCAAATCTCCATTTTCAGAGAATCGCAACAGCTTTATCCAATAGCCGAATTCCTTGTTCTGGCTTTTGATGGTTTGCTTCAAGCGTTGGAGTAATTCATGCTCTCTGGTGGCATTGTTGGCGATTATCGTAAAATGTGAGGGGTCCTGTTTTATAGCAAATTGCTGATTATCATTGAAAGGATAGATGTGATGTATGGCAAAAAGGGTGAGTGCCGCCGCTTGGTTTGAGAGCAGTACAGGGCAGATTGAAGCTTTGGCGGCGGGCACGTCGGCCAACTGTTGGAGCTGTTCAAACAGGGAGGTCTCTTCCTGTAGTATCGTGTTTTCATCTGGAAGATCGGCGGGGTATTCGGCCAGGAAGTTCTTTTCAAGAGGAATCTCAAACCCTTCCTTGTCTGTCATGATGGCCGAAAGGGTAAGAGTGGTGGCATGGTTCTCTTTAATGGAAACGGTTCCGTTGCTTTGAAAACCGTAGTGACGTGTATATATATATTGTAAGGAGGCGCTGCCTTGAATGTCGGAACCGAAAGTGTTCCACAGAGAGGTGCTTCTTCTCAGCATAGCTGCGCATGCATCTGTGGAAATCTCTGCATTGGAGGGGAGTGTTACATCGGTGATTGTGGGTTCCTCGATTTCCGGCTGATATGGTTCGGAGTCTCTTTTCTCTATCCATTCCAGATCCTGTCGGCTCAGAAATTCTTTTTCAGCTTTATTATAAACCGCCCTGACCTCGCGGTCCAGTATCCGTTTGATGGCTTGAGTGTTATAATCAAGGGGCAGGAGGATTGTTTTGCCAGCTGAAGTTCCGCTGGTAATATTGCCTTTTTGCAAATCCCCAACGAGCATATTCAAAACGAGCGTACGCCGGGTTTGGTGCAGATTGCGCGTTAGGCTACCCATGGATGATGCCATAATGTAATCGTCTGTACTTTCAATTTGAACAGACAGGGAACAGATGGGCACATTGCGGTTCCGGTATTGCTGATATTGATATTGTACTTGCTCTTGGAGAGAGGAGACAAAAGCCTGCTCATCCGCTAACGACTGCCCTTGGCTGTTTGTGGGTAGGAACAAACACCAAATCAGGGTGCAGATAACGAGAAGATGCTTGTACATGTCAGGTTATTCTCTGAAAATGGTAGCGTCGCGGTCTGGGCCGACAGAAACGATGGAGACTTTGGTTCGGGTCTCTTCTTCGATGAATCGGATATAATCCTTGAAGGTCGCAGGTAGTGCCTCATAGCTTTTGCACTGGCTGATGTTCTGCATCCAGCCTTTCAGTGGTGTGTAAACGGGCTCTATTGTGGCATCCGGGTCGGTGGGCATTCTGGTGGTAAGCTGACCGTTGACCTTGTAAGCGGTGCAGATATTGATAGTCTCGAAATTGTCCATTACATCGGCTTTCGTGAGGGCGATGTCGGTGACACCGTTCACCATGAGGGCGTACTTGAGAGCCACGAGGTCAAGCCATCCGCAACGGCGCGGACGTCCGGTGGTGGCGCCATATTCATTGCCCTGTTTGCGCAGCTGTTCACCGGTGGTATCGAACAGTTCTGTGGGGAAGGGACCGCTACCCACACGGGTACAGTAGGCTTTCACAATGCCGATAACCTTTCCGGCAAAATGCGGGTCAAGGCCCAAACCGGTAAAGGCTCCGGCGGCAATGGTGTTGGAGGAGGTGACAAACGGATATGCACCAAACTCCAGGTCCAGCAATGTGCCTTGGGCTCCCTCGGCCAAAACGGATTTGCCCTTTTGGAGGAGGTCGAACAGTTCGTATTCACTGTCAATGAACGTGAAAGATTTCAAGGTGGCCAAAGAATCCATCCATTTGCGCTCCATTTCTGGCAGTGTTTGGCTGTAGTCGAAATGGAGTCCGTCCAGAATCTCTTGATGACGGGCAATGGTCTGGTGGTATTTTTCTTCAAAATTCGGAGATATAATGTCACAGACGCGCAGGCCGTTCCGGGCGGTTTTGTCGGTATAGGTGGGTCCGATACCCTTGAGAGTGGAGCCGATTTTCATATCGCCCTTTTGGGATTCGTAGGCGGCATCCAGCAACTTGTGCGTGGGCAGAATGAGGTGTGCCTTTTTAGAAACGAAAAGGTTGTCGGTGGGGGTGAGTCCCATGGCCTCCAGCGCACGGATTTCCTCCTCAAAGGTGACGGGGTCGATGACAACTCCGTTGCCTATGATGTTGGTCTTCTCCTTGTGAAAGATACCGGAGGGGATGATGTGGAGCACGTGGCGTATGCCGTTGAATTCCAGAGAATGGCCGGCGTTGGGACCACCCTGGAATCGTGCCACAACATCATAATGCGGGGTGACCACATCCACGATTTTACCTTTGCCCTCGTCCCCCCATTGCAAGCCGAGCAAAATGTCTATTTTCTGTTTTTCCATAAAATGCAAAAATATCTCCGTTTTTATCGTGCTGCAAAAGTACAAAAAATCGGATTACTGGGGGTACGAATGATGGGCAGAGAAAAAGAATTGAAGCTAATTCAAACTCACCCGGGGGTCGAGCCAGCCGTAGATAATATCACAAAAGATGTTGATGATGATGAGGATGATGGAGACGTACAGCAGGGAGCCCATCACGACGGGGAAGTCGTATTTGTCGAGGGCATCCACGATTACCACCCCCATGCCCTTCCAGTCGAAGATATATTCCACGAACACGGCACCGGCCAGAAGCCCGGCCAGCCAACCGGAGATGGCTGTAACCACAGGGTTCAGGGCGTTTTTCAGGGCATGTCTTGTAATAATGACGCTTTTCTTCAACCCCTTTGCCTTCGCTGTGCATATGTAATCCTGCGACAGCACGTCCAACAGTGAATTTTTGGTGAGTTCAACCACTACGGCAAGCGGGCGGATTCCCAATGTGATGGCTGGAAGTATCAGGTTCTTGAGGTCCAGATACTGTCCGCTGCCATAGTCATCAACCGTGTATAGGCTGCCGAACATGCTTAGTCCGGTTATGTCGGAGAGCAGAAAGGCAAAGATCCAGGCCAGGAGGATGGCGGCAAAGAAAGAGGGTACCGACATGCCGAGGGTGGCCATGACCAAGGATACGTGGTCGAACCAGGTCCCTTTGTACAGGGCGCAGAAGATACCGATGATGATGCCTACAATGAGGGCAAACACGATGGAGACGACAGCCAGCAGTACGGTTTTCGGGAATGCCTCTGCTATAATCTCACCAACAGGGCGCTTGCTCTGGTAGGAGCGCCGGAGATAGGGCGCCTTTAGCACCACTGCGGATTTGCCCAAGGGCAGGATTTTCACATAATGATAATCGTTGTCATTCAGGTAAAAGAAGGATTCTGTATCCTGTGTTTTGTGCCATGAGATCGGTGACACATCGTTCAGGTAGGCAAGATATTGAACGCCGACCGGCAGGTCAAGCCCCATCTCCTTCCGGATAGCTTGCTCCGTTTGCAAGTCACTGCGTTGGCCCATCATCATGCGGGCTGGGTCGGATGGGAGCACGGTGAACAGGAAGAACACCAGTGTTACCACACCGAGCATCAATAGCAGTCCGTATAATATTTTCTTAACAATATATCTGAGCACGGTGGCAAAGGTAAGGGTTTTTAGGGTTCAGGAAGTTGGATGGGGTGTGAAAAAAAACAGCATCCCAAAGGGGTGCTGTTTTTTCTTGATAATTATTACTTTTAGTCAGCGAGATCAGTAAAGAGCTCTCTTATGTCATTGCTGCCTTCGTACATCGGCTGGAAATTCATGGTCATAGTCTCTGTCGGCGCAGAGGATTCCATGATTTTATAGCGGTTGATGGCGGGGGTTTGTGTCACCATGTCGAAATCGGAAAAGATGTCATCGTCGTCTTTGATTTTCTGCGGGCCGTCGGCGGACATGTTCGGCCGGAAATCAAAAGGGTCGATGGGCGTATTCGGAACCTGCGGGGCTGCTTTGACATTCATATTGGGAATGAGGTTCTCGATGTCGCTGTTCGGCATGTCTTGCGAGAATATAGCGTCGTTTTTCTTGGCTTCATCGAAAATGATGGTCGTCTCCTGCTGTTTCTTCTCCGGGTTGGAGTTGAAGTTAGTGACAATAACGGAGAGCTTGATGGATTCGCCAAGGCTTTCGTCCAGACCGCGTCCCCAGATGACTCGGGCATTGCGGCTCTGAATTCTTTCAAACTTTTCGGTAAGGCTGTCAAGTTCGGACATCTTGAGCTTCTTGTCTGGACCGTAGCTGATGAAGAAGAGGAAGTTCTTAGCTTCGGAGATGGCGCTTTCATCCAACAACGGGCAGTCAAGGGCGTCTTGCACCACTTTCTCCACGCGGTTCTCACCCTGAGCTACAGCAAGACCCAGCATGGCTTTTCCGCTATCCTTCATGATGGTCTGTACGTCGTTGAAGTCCACATTCTGGGCGTAGTTGACTGTGATAAGCTCTGCGATACACTTCACGGCGTTTTTGAGCACGTCGTCAGCGTAACCGAAGGCGCTGTCCAGATCTTCGTCGTTGTAATATTTGATGACATTCTGGTTCTTGATGGTGATGAGGGAATCTACGTGTTTGGCCAGTTCGGAAATACCCTCATTGGCAAGGCGCGTACGTTCCATGCCTTCAAACTTGAAGGGGGTGGTGACCACACCGATGGTGAGGATTCCCATGTCGTGGGCAATCTCTGCAATCACGGGTGATGCTCCAGTGCCTGTGCCTTTACCCATACCGGCGGTGATGAAGAGCATGCGAGTCTCCTTGCCGATGAACTCTTGGATGCGCTCTTTGCTTTCCATAGCGTATTGGCGGGCAACTTCGGGTTGTGCGCCGGCACCAAGGCCGTTGCCCAACAACAGTTTGTCGGGAACAGGGGTGCTTTCCAAGTGACCACGGTCTGTGTTGCAAATCAGGAAGTCAACGCCGACGATGCCTTCGCTGTACATGTGTTTTACTGCATTGCTGCCGCCTCCACCTACGCCAATCACTTTGATGATGGAAGAGGGAGTGGCTTTTTCACCATAATCCGGGGTAAAATTTATTTTATCTGTCATCTTGATGAATGTTTTATTATTCTTACGTTTGGTTATAGGGTTCTTTAAGTTTTATGAAATACGTTCCAGCAGGTCTCTCATGAAACCCGGGATTTTGCTGAAGATGTCGTTGCTTGAGGGGTTACGTTCCTCTTTGGGAGCCTTAGGTTCTTTTTTCCGTCTGGAGAAAATGCCGGTTTTCTCTTTTTTCTCCTGCTCTGGATTCTCGTTTTCTTCCGCAGGCATTTCTTTGTATTCGGCTCCGATACCGAATTTAAGCAATCCGAGAGCTGTGGCGAACATGGGGTGCTTCAGCTCGGTAGGGATATTATGGGCGAAACTGTTGTCCGGTATGCCGATACGGGTGGGCAATTGCAGGGAGAACTGGCAGAGTTCTTTGATGTTGCGAAGGTTTGCGCCGCCACCAGTGAGCACCAAGCCGGCATAGAGGCGGTCTTTGTAACCTGAGTTTTCCACCTCGCTTTTTATCACGTTGATAATCTCTTCCTGCACACGGCAGTTGATGATCTGGGCCAGATTGTACTCGCTGATCTGGATGGGATCCTGTCCGTACGGTCTGGGAATGGTGATCATGTTGTTGGCGTTGCTCTTCTCCACCACGCAGGTGCCGTAGCGAACCTTGAGCTGCTCGGCCACGTCCTCGGAGATGCGGCACACCTGGGCAATGTCCTTGGTGATGATGTTACCGCCGATGGGGATGACTTTGGTGAATACGGGGCTGCCGTCCACGAAAATAACCATGTCTGTAGTGCCACCGCCAATGTCCACCAGCACCACGCCGTCCTGTTTCTCCTTGTCGCTCAGACATGCCAGACCGGAAGCGATGGGCTCCAGCACGATATCGCGGATGTTCAGCCCGGCGTCATTGACACATTTTACGATTTTCTTGATTTCACGTCTGTTGCCCGTGATAATCTGATAAATACCTATCACCTCATTGCCGAGTTCGCCAACGGGGTCTGTGGTCTGCCGCGAACGGTCGATCTGATACCGTTGGGGAATAACGTCGATAATTTCCTCGCCCGGTGGCAGGGTTACAGCCGACACATCTTTCTTCAGTTGGTCAATCTCTTCTTGGACAATGGGGTTTTCGTTTCCGTGGCGATAGAGGATATGGTTGTATTTGCTGGTCTTGATGTGATGTCCTGCGATGCCGGCATACACCCAATCAATTTCCTGATTGGAGCGTTGTGCGGCGATGTCTCTGGACAGCACAATACCTTCTGTGGTCTTAAGGATATTCTTGATTTCACCGAACTCCACGCCGCTGGACTCGCTTTTGCCGTAGCCCACGACTTCAATCTGGCCTTTTTCGTTCCGAAAACCAATTACGGTGGCTATTTTTGTTGTACCAATATCGAGGCCTACCACCATGCCGTTGTTCGTAGAAATATTTTCCATAATATCCTCTTAAGTTTATTGTTTTCGTAATGCGATAACTCTGTTTTTATAGCGGGCGTCCAACATGGCATAAGTGTCGTAGCCCTTGCGTGACAGGCCTTCCCTGTAAACGACTTTCAGATTGGCCAGCTTCTCGTCGGTGTTAGTGTCGGAGCCGAAGAGAATGATTTGGTTGCCGAGTGAGGCCACCAGTTCCATCTGGTGTTTGTCATTGAGGTAGATTTGGCGGAACTGTGCCTGGTAAAAATCATCGGCCATGATTTTATGGGTTACGTTCAGTATCTGTTTCAAGTCTTTGGATACCGTGGCCCCGGCCTTATAGGTCTGGCTGATGTTCCCGTTTACGATAATCAGGTAGTCCTTCATTTTAGTGGTGAAGGGCACCAGCGCTCCGTCATTGTCCACAAAATACTGTCCGCCCCTTTGGTCATAAACGTGCAGTACGATATGGCGCAGGTCGTAGTCGATCAACAGCCGTGTGCCGGCGAAATGGATGAAGTTGATTGTACGGATGTAGGGATTCTTCTCTAACGCCGCCGTCACTTCCGTAAGGTCCACATCCTTGATTCTTTTGCCGATGATTTCAATGCCTTTTTCGGAAAGAATCTGTTCCACATCAGCTTGTGTAAGCAAAACACTCTCGTTTTGTGTATGGGCGTTGACTTGTATGGTTTCACAACGCCGCTGAGGTATCTTGACCATTGCCACAACGACAAGAGCCAAAACACTGATAACCAAAACAATACGCATTATTGCTTTAAAATACCTCATTATAGGCTAAATTCATTAATATTTAGCCACAAAAATACCATTAAAAAAACAAGAGAAAAATGATGTTTTTTTTAAAAAATAAACAAAAACATGTTCATAACAAAACATCTTTTCCGAAGAGGCTAAATGACAAGTTTTCAGCCGTTTCTCTTATCGAGTCCCCACAATAACTTTTCCCGGATGATGTCGTAGAAATTGGTGTTTTCAAACAGGACGGTCTTGAGTCGGAAGTTCTCTTTGCGGATGTGGAGGCAGATGTGGTCGGATACGATAAGACGTTCGGTGTCAAGGGCTAGCGAATATCGTCCGGCGCGGCTGCTGACTTCGACGGTCAATTCCGTGTCGGCGGGGATCACGATGGGGCGCACGCTCAGTGAGTGTGAGGCTATGGGGGTGAGGACTTGCACTTCGCTGCGTGGGTGGAGGATGGGGCCTCCGCAGCTCATGGAGTAGGCCGTGGATCCTGTTGGAGTTGCAATGATCAGACCGTCAGCCCAGTAAGTGTTCACCTTTTCACCGCCGGCCCACACGGTGATGGCGTCGATGGCATCGGCATCGGTGGCCCGTACGGTGATGTCGTTGATGACGAAACTGTGTTCCAGTTCCAGAGGCTCACTGCTCTCAATGTGGAGAAGTGACCGCTCCTCCAGCGTGAACCGGCCCTCGTGTAACATTTGGAAGCACTCTTTGTAGTTTTCTTTTTTGATTCCGGAAAGGAATCCGATACGTCCTGTATTGATGCCCACTAGCGGTATGTCAAGGTCCCCAACGAGATTGGCGGCGTCAATGAAGGAGCCGTCACCGCCGATGGAAACCATGAAGTTGACAGGCAACTGTTTTGCCAAATCCTCGTGGGTGTAAAAATGCTCAAGGCAACTATCCGCTGTGGGACAGTTGCCGTGAACCGTGATATCGTAACCTTCCTGTTTGAGGTGTTGGATTACGCTATGGGTAAACTCTTCTTCGCCGCGTTGCCGGCAGTAGAGTGCGAGTTTCATTATTTGTAGTCTTGAACTTCAATCTCACCGTTGATAATCATATTGGCGTTGAGTGCCATGGCAGCCATTTCATCTTCGCCGGGATAGACAGCAACAGGGGCGATCCATTCGATGTAGTTCTTGATGCGTCGGATGACGGGTTTGCCATAAGCGATGCCGCCGGTAAGAATGATGGCGTCAATCTTGCCCTTAAGTACGACGGCGTTTTCACCGATCTGTTTGGCCACCTGATAGGCGAAGGCCTCTTCCAGGAGCTCTGCTTTGGGATCTCCGGCAATGGCAGCCTTCTCAACGGCTAAGGCATCATTGCTGCCAAAGTAGCCTACGTAACCGCCTTTGCCCACGAGAATTTTCTGCATGTCTTCCTGCGTGTATTTTCCGCTGAAACAAGCTTTCAGGAACTGGTTCATCGGGAGGGAGCCGGAACGTTCCGGAGAGAACGGACCTTCGCCATCCAGGGCTTGGTTGACGTCTATGACGCGCCCCTGACGGTGAGCACCCACGCTTACACCGCCACCCATGTGGCAGACAATCAGGTTCAACTCCTCGTACTTCTTGCCGTTGTCCTTGGCATACATGCGGGCAATTGCCTTTTGGTTCAGAGCGTGGAAAATGGACTTGCGCTCAAAATCGGGATGTCCGGTGATGCGAGCCACTTCTTCCATTTCGTCCACAATTACCGGGTCGGCAATGTAAGCACCGTCCAAACCGATAACCTTGGCCAAACTGTCGGCGATAAGACCGCCCAAGTTGCAGGCGTGCTGACCGTTATAACCCATCATCAGATGCTCTTTCATCAGATCGTTGATTTTGTACACACCGGATTTCAGCGGTTTGATAAGGCCGCCGCGACCCATTACCAGATCTATGGAATGCAAATCAATATTTTCATTCTTCAATTCATCAATGATCACATCCCGACGGAATTCAAACTGGTCGGCGATGGTGGCGTAGGCCGACAACTGTTCGGTAGAGTGCTTGATGTTCTTTATGAAGATTTGTTCGGTTCCTTCAAAAATGGCGATTTTTGTGGAGGTTGAACCCGGATTGATGGCAAGAATTCTTTTCATTTCAGATATTGTTTGTTTAAAATTAATAGCTTCGGGGAACTTTGACCGTATCAACCTTGCTGTAGAAAGTACCGGCGTTGGTTGTGATATACGAACGGAAAAAGTAGAGCAGGGTGTCAGTTTCATCACCGTCCGCACTTTCAATGAAGGGCAGCTGGCGCTCCCATGAGAAGGTCAGATATTTGGTGGAGTCCGTATAGGTCATCAGGGAATCGAAAATCAGAGGCACGACAGTGCTGTAGAATTGGGTGTGAGAGGGTACGGGATCGATATAGCTGAAACAGTATCCGGCCTCTATGCAGCGCGGACAGCCTCCGTCGTCAGTCACGATAGCGGTATGGTTGACAATACGGGTGGTGTCGTTGAAACTGTTCTTTTCAATGGTGATGTAGGCCGTGTCATAACGCTCGCAGCTTGCAAACAGACCTATTATGACTGCCAAAGCCATGATGAAGAAAAAAGATGCTTTTTTCATTACTATAAAAATTTGGTCGCAAATGTACAAAAAAATATCATGTGACCAACAGTGTTTGTTCTTATTGTTTTTGAAAAAAGGTCGGGCGGATTTTTGTTTTTTTCACATTCCAATTTTCATCGTGGCAATCCACCTCAATTGTCTTGTGCTAATGCGCTCATTGTTGGCATGTTGCTTTCATCTTCAGAACCACAATCTCAGCATCCGTGCCGATTCTGATGGGTGCACCCGAAGAGCCCATTCCGCTGGTTACGTAGTAGTGGGTTCCCCCTCTTTTTTCATAGCCATAGTATAAAAATCCCTTTAAACTGCTGGTAAAACGGCCATAAATGTTTAATGGGAACAACTGGCCGTTGTGCGTGTGCCCCGACAGCTGTATGTCAGCCCCACATTGCTCTGCCGATTTCATACCGGTGGGATCATGGTCCAGAACTATTGCCGGAATGTCCGAAGGGATATCTTTCATTAAAAAGTTCAAAGTGGCCCGCTTTCGGTTTGTTGTGTCATCACGACCTATTATGACCAGCTGATCTTCAATACAAACAACGGAATCTTCCAACAGGGTGAAATGCCAGTTTTCAAATAGTCTTTTGTAATCCGGATTGCTGTTATGCGGATACCCGTGGTAATATTCGTGATTTCCATTAATGAGAAATATTCCCTTGTCGGCATGTAGTTTCCCAAGCGCGTCGGCATATCCCGTTTTCTCCAAATCCTGCCAGTCTATCACAAACTGATCTCCTAACATTAGAATGAGGTCTGGTTGTAAGCTGTTGATTCTCTGAATGTTTTTCTCTAATGTTTTAGGCGACATGGTTCCTAAGTGCATGTCACTGACCACAACCACTTGCCAATCGGGAACAGGTTTGTCCAATTCCATGGTTACGGTTCTTACAGCAGGATGCTGAAAGTGAATAAAGCCGTAGGTGATGAGTGCAGAAATGAAAACCAGGCAGCAGGAATAATAGATACGACGGGTTCGGGTCATCCGTCGGCCTGCCCAGCATCTCCCTTTAGGGATAAAATGCAGGGCGATGCGGACGAAATCGAAGGCGACAATGAGGATTAGAAGGTAAAAAACGAAAACCACCCAAGTGTATTCAACGGCTTGCAAAGGAAGGTACCAAGCCCCTGTATTATGGGTGCGCAGCACCATCACAAAGATGAAGAACAGCGACATGAACCCTATGATGGTCCATGCGACTTTGCGTAGCCATTTTTTGGAGATAACTTGGAGCAGCCGGAATAGCACGTATGCCGAACCTGCCAGAAACTCAATAGTTATCAGGCACAGATGAAGAATGTGAATAAAGTCCATCTCAGAAGAGATTCAGGTATCGATTATCTGTTTCTGTTTTTGAGAATGTCGAGGGCGAGATAAATAGCGTTGCGCATGGACTGGCCGTTGGCAATATTCTTCCCTGCGATATCATAAGCGGTACCATGGGCAGGAGAGGTGCGGACGATAGGAAGTCCTGCGGTGAAATTCACACCTTCGGCGCCCAAGATCTTGAACGGGATCATGCCTTGGTCGTGGTACATGGCCAGCACAGCGTCGAATTTTCGGTATTGGCCGGCAGCGAAGAATCCGTCAGCAGGGAATGGTCCGAACGCGTTGATTTTGTTCTGGAATGCCATTTCAATAGCCGGATGGATAATATCCTTCTCTTCAGAACCAAGCAATCCGTCATCACCAGCATGCGGATTGAGGGCCAGAACGGCAATCTTGGGATTGTCAATGGCGAAATCCTGCTTTAAGGTATGGTTCAGAATCTCCAGCTTTTTGATAATCAGATCTTGGGTTAAGATGGAAGAGACTTTGTTAATCGGTTCGTGATTGGTTACGAAACCCACGCGCAGGCCATCGGCCACCATCATCATCATGGATTTCTGTTCTCCTCCAAAATAGTATTCGAAAAATTCGGTTTGACCGTGGAACTTGAATCTGTCGGACTGGATATTGTTCTTGTTGATGGGGGCGGTTACGATGGCATCGATATTCTTGTTTTTCAGATCTTTGCCTGCCATGATAAGCGCTTTTTCAGCCAGCTGTCCGGCAATCTTTGTGGAAGTTCCCAGTTCAATTTTCACCTCTTCATCCATCAAATTGATGAGGTTGGGACGTTTCAAAGAGGGTTGTTCTACGTTTTTGATGAACTGGAAGGAGAAATCAGGCAACTCCATATATTTGCGGTGATAGGATGCGGCTTTGGCCAGTCCGTACACTATAGGCGTGCACAATTCCATGATGGAATAGTCGGTCAGTGCTTTGATGATAACCTCGTATCCGATACCGTTCAAGTCGCCATGGGTAATGCCTATTTTATATAATTGATTCTCAGCCATAGTAGATTATCAGGGTTATTTGTTAGCGTTGTAAGCAACTTCATACTCTTCGTATCCTTCAATGATGTCGCCGATTTTGATATCGTTGCAGCCGTCAATGTTCAGACCGCAATCCTGTCCGGCGGTAACCTCCTTGACGTCATCTTTGAAGCGGCGCAGGGAGCCGAGTTTGCCGGTATAGATTACGATACCGTCGCGGATCAGGCGGATGCGCGTGGAGCGTTGCAGTTTGCCGTCCAGTACCATACAACCGGCCACGTTGCCCACTTTGGAGATATGGAACACTTCGCGGATTTCGATGTTGCAGACCACTTTCTCCCGGATTTCCGGGGTGTGCATACCGGCGATAGCCTCTTTGATTTCGTTGATAGCGGTGTAGATGATAGAGTAGGTGCGGATGTCAATTTGCTCGGCTTCGGCCATCTTGCGTGCTCCGGCGGTAGGACGGACCTGGAAGGCCACGATAAGGGCGTTGGAGGCGGTTGCCAGCATGACGTCCGTTTCGGTGACGGCACCCACAGACTTGTGGATGACGTTGACCTGTACCTGTTCTGTGGAGAGTTTGAGCAGGGAGTCGGAGAGAGCCTCCACGGAGCCGTCCACGTCGCCCTTGACGATGATGTTGAGCTCCTTGAAGTCGCCGATGGCGATACGTCGGCCAATCTCTTCGAGGGTGATGTGCTTTTGGGTGCGCAGGCCCATCTCGCGGGCCAGTCGGGCGCGCTTGGTGGCGGCGGCGCGGGCTTCCTGCTCCGTGTCGCATACCTTGAAGCTGTCGCCGGCTTGCGGGGCGCCGTTAAGACCCAGCAACAGTACGGGAGTGGCAGGACCCACTGACTTCACCGGCTGGTTACGCTCGTTGAACATGGCCTTAACCTTGCCGAAACAGCTGCCTGCGAGGATGGGATCACCCACTGAAAGCGTGCCGTTCTGGACCAAGACCTTGGCCACGTAGCCACGACCCTTGTCCAAAGAGGACTCAATGACCGCACCCACACCATTGCGGTTAGGATTGGCTTTCAAATTCAGCATCTCGGCCTCCAACAACACCTTCTCCAACAAATCGTTCACATGATCGCCATGCTTGGCGTCGATGGCTTGGCACTGGTATTTGCCACCCCAATCCTCCACCAATATGTTCATGTTGGCCAGTTCCTCTTTGATCTTTTCGGGATTGGCGTTGGCTTTGTCTATTTTGGTAATGGCGAACACCATGGGTACGCCAGCAGCCTGGGCGTGGTTGATAGCCTCGATGGTCTGCGGCATCACCGCGTCGTCGGCAGCAATGACGATGATACACAAGTCCGTGATTTTCGCACCGCGCGCACGCATGGCCGTGAACGCCTCGTGACCCGGCGTGTCCAGGAAGGTGATCTTGCGGCCGTCGGACAGTTGCACCAGGTAAGCACCGATGTGCTGTGTGATACCGCCGGCCTCACCTGCAATGACGTTGGTCTTGCGGATGTAGTCCAGCAAGGAGGTCTTACCGTGATCGACGTGGCCCATGACCGTGATAATCGGATGACGCGGCACCAAATCTTCAGGATTATCCTCATCCCCTTCTCCTGGACCATCCTCGGCATCTGCACCGATGAACTCCACCTGGAAGCCGAACTCCTCGGCCAGCAGGGTGATGGTTTCCGCATCCAGACGCTGGTTGATAGAGACGAACAAGCCGATGCTCAGACAGGTGGAGATGATTTCGTTCACCTCTTTGTTCATCAAAGTGGCCAGTTCGTTGGCGGTCAGGAATTCGGTCACCTTCAGGATCTTCTGGTTTTCGAGTTCCTGAAGCTTCTGTTCCTCCATACGTTCGTGAATCTGCTCGCGTTTCTCTTTTCTTCTCTTGGAAGCCTTGGTCTTGCCAGCAGGTTCCAGACGCTGTTTGGTCTCTTTGATACGACGTTGGATGTCCTCGGGGGAAATTTCGGTCTTTTCTGGTTCAGCTTTGCTTTTCTTTTCGTCCTTGATGTTGGATTTGACACCCGTCTGTTTGAGGATTCTCTTTCTCTTTTTCTTCTTCTTATCCTCGTTATTGTCTGGTTTGCGGGAAGGTTCCTTGGTCTTCTCTTTCTCTACGGGCAGTTCGATTTTACCCATAATCTTCGGCCCTTGGATTTTTTCCACGCGGGTCTCAATGAACTCCACTTTGCGCTCGGGTTCCTTGGGAGCAGGAGCCTCCTCAACCTTCGGAGTCTCTTTCACTTCGGGTTTCACCTCAACCGGGGTGCTTTTCTTCTTTTTGTGCAAGAGGGCATCCAGGTCAGCCTTGTCAATAACCTTGGGCTGTTCCAGTTTCTCCACAATCGTCGGAATGTGTTCCGGGACCTTTTTGGGTTCGGGTTCTTTCTTGGGCTCGGGTTTTACCTCAGGCTCGGGAGTCACCTCAACGTCAGTTTCCGGCTTCTCGACAGGAGTCTCTTCCTTAGGCTGTTCCTTGCTCTTTTTCTTTGGGGTGACTTCCTCCAGATTGATTTTTCCCAACACCTTGGGTGTAGGGATTTCCGTGTCGATGTGTTGAGGGGTGTTGATAATGATGTTCTTGATGATAAGTGCGTTGTCATCAGAAGGTTCTTCAGTCTCCTCAACTTTGGCCTCTTTCGGTTTGCTTTCCGTTTTGGATTTGGCGTTGAAAGTGCCGATGTCGATTTTGTCGGCTTCGGCCTTAACCAGTTTTTCACCGGCAAACTCTTGAAGCAGGATATCGTATATCTCTTCCGTCAGCTTGGTGTTCGGATTGTCTTCGATTTCCAGGTTCTTCTTCTTGAGCAAAGCGGTGATGGTGCTGATGGAGACATTGAATTCCCCGGCAGCTTTTCCTAAACGTGGTATTTTTCTTTTTTCCTCTGGCATATTGATGTTTTAGTACTTTCTATTGTTATTCCGATGATTATTTGTCTCCTTCGTAGTCTTCGAGCTCTTCTTTTACAGCGGCGATCATGGCATCCACGGTTTCCTCTTCAAGGTCAGTGCGCTTGATGAGTTCGTCGCGGTCGAGAGCGAGAATGCTCTTGGCGGTATCGCAGCCGATGTTGATGAAGGCGTCAATAACCCATTGGTCGAATTCATCGGCGAATTCGGTCAACGGCACATCCTCCTCTTGGTCCACATCATCTCTGAAGACGTCAATCTCGTAGCCGGAGATCTTGGAGGCGAGCTTGATGTTATAGCCGCCCTTGCCGATGGCGTATGATACCTGATCGGCCTTCATATAGACGTTGGCCATCTTGTTTTCGTCATCCAGCACGATGGAGGTGATTTCAGCGGGACTGAGGGCGCGCTTGATGAGGAGTTCCTTGTTGGAGGTATAGTTGATGATGTCGATATTTTCGTTGCGAAGCTCACGGACGATGCTGTGGATGCGGCTGCCCTTCATGCCGACGCAAGCGCCAACGGGATCGATGCGGTCGTCACCGGACTCGACGAGCACTTTGGCACGTTCGCCAGGAGCGCGCACCACATTGCGGATGGTGATGAGACCGTCATAGATTTCGGGAATCTCCGTTTCCATCAGACGTTCCAGGAACATCGGGGAGGTGCGCGAAATGATAATGCGCGGAGTGGAAGACTGAACCTCTACGCGAAGGACCACGGCTGTGAGTGAGTCGCCCTTCTTGTATTTGTCAGCAGGAATCTGCTCCGATTTCGGGAGTACCAGCTCCACATGGTCTTCGTCCAGCACCAGAATTTCCTTGCGCCAAACCTGGTTGACCTCACCGGTGATGAGCTCGCCAATGCGGTGTTCATATTTCTTGTATATAACATCCTTTTCGTACTCCATTATCTTGGAGCTGAGGTTTTGACGGATGGCCAAAATCTCACGTCTTGCAAAGTCGCTCAGGCGGATATTCTCGACTACCTCCTCGCCAATCTCGAAGTCGGGTTCAATCTTGATGGCTTCCGACAGCGTGATCTGATTGCCTTCGTCCTCAAGTTCACCATCTTCCACAATTTCGCGGGTGTGCTGAATCTCAAGATCGCCGCGGTCCACATTCACGATAATGTCAAATTTGGCATCAGGACCGTATTTTTTAAGCAGAGCGGCACGGAATACGTCATCCAGAATATGCATCAGGGTTTCCCTGTCTATGCTTTTGGACTCTTTAAACTCCGCAAAGGTGTCGATAAGATTTACATGTTCTTCCATCGTTTTGTTCAATTTTACTTTTTATTTTTTTACTATTAATATTATCAATTATGATGTTTTTTGTCAAGAATTTATAAAAAAACTCCCACCAGGCGGGTGAGAGTTTTCCTTGTTGAGCTAGCAGGATTCGAACCTACACAGGCAGAACCAAAATCTGTAGTGCTACCGTTACACCATAGCTCAATGCCTTGAGTTGTTTGAGGCTGCAAAAATACACTTTTTTCATTATGCTTGGTTTGTATGTAATTTTTTTTTGAATTTTTTTGTTGGAGGGTATAAAAAAAAATGTACTTTTGCGGCGTCAAAAAAGGACAATGGCCCCTTAGCTCAACTGAATAGAGTATTTGACTACGGATCAAAAGGTTGCAGGTTTGAATCCTGCAGGGGTCACAGAGAAAATCCACCGCAACTGCGGCGGATTTTTTTTTTGTTATCGTTTCTCTTTGAAGAATTCTTTCAACAAACGGGCGCATTCTTCCGCCAAAACGCCATGCTCCACCGTGATGTTTTTAGGAAGAAAGTCGTGGTTCAAAAGGGTATATCCCTTCTTCGGGTCGTCTGCACCATAGACCAGACGGCTGATTTGGCTGTGCATGATGGCTCCTATGCACATGATGCAGGGTTCGAGGGTCACATACAGGGTGCAGTTTTTCAGATATTTTGCACCAAGCCCGTTGGCGGCGGCCGTTATGGCCATCATCTCCGCATGGGCAGTCACGTCTTTCAAGGTCTCAGTCAAGTTGTGCCCGCGTGCAATGACTCGGCCGTTGAGCACTACAACGGCACCTACGGGCACTTCATCGGCCTCGCAGGCGTCAACGGCCTCGTTCAAGGCCATTCTCATGAATTTTTCGTCTTCGGTCATATTCTTTATTATGTGTTGCTGCTGATATTATCATATCCCACACTGCGCTTCGCTTGTATGGGGTTATGGAGACAATGTCCTTTCAGGACATTTTGTCAAAAAATTGCGTCATGATTTTGGGCATGGGATAATTGTGTAACTGGTCCAGCGGCACCAGAAGCTGGTTTCCTGCCAATTCCGGTTTCTTTTCCAGTTTTTTCAGATAGAAAAAACCGTGGATAACCTGGTGGGTGAGGATCTCCTTCAATTCCATGATTTTTGCAGAATCGCCAATATGTGACGGCTTTAGGGATTCCTGCATAGGGAATTGATAGAGATTGCGCCAGATGTCGTTGCCGGTTCTCTTTTCTATGATTGTACTATTATTATATACGTAGAAATTGAAATGGAAATAGCGCTTACGCTTGGTAATCTTGTTGCTTTTGATAGGCAATGTCTCCACCATGTCATGTTTCAGCGCATAGCATTGGCCGGCAAACGGGCACTCCTCACATTTGGGATTTTTTGGAGTGCACCAAACGGCCCCGAACTCCATGCAGGCCTGATTGAAATCACCGGGATTCCGGGCGGGAATGTGTTTCAGGCAGATGTTGGTGACAGTTTTGCGGGTGGTGGGCAGAGCGATGTCATCGCAAATGCCGAAGATACGGCTGCAAATGCGGAGCACGTTGCCATCCACTGCGGGGTAAGGGAGATGGAAGGCGATGGAGGATATGGCAGCTGCGGTATAGTCGCCAACGCCCTTCAGGGAGCGGATTTCCTCATAGCGGTTTGGAAAGGTGCCACCGTGCGTCTTCATGATCTGCTGGGCGGCGGCGTGCATGTTGCGGGCGCGTGAGTAGTAGCCGAGTCCCTGCCAAACGCGCAACACCTGTTCCTCCGGCGCACCAGCCAGCGCCTCCACTGTTGGGAATGTGCCGATGAATCGTAAATAGTAATCCCATCCCTGCTGTACGCGGGTTTGCTGCAGGATGATCTCGGAAACCCATATTTTATAGGGGTCGCTCTCGCCACGCCAGGGTAGCGAGCGCCGGTTCTCCTCGTACCAGGCGAGCAGGGTGTCGGCGAACATAGTGCTTTAGTTGTTCTGGATGAGTTGGAACAGCTGGTCCAAGTTGGGGGAGAGGATGATTTCGGTGCGTCGGTTTTTGGCGAGACCCTCAGGTGTGTCGCTTTTGTCAATGGGCAGATACTCGCTTCGTCCGGAGGCGGAGAGCCGCACAGGCTCAATATCACCGTTGCGCAAAAGCGCTTTCACGACAGCGGTGGCACGCATCACACTCAAGTCCCAGTTGTCTTTCACTTGCCCGTTGCCGTTGAACGGCTTGTTGTCCGTGTGTCCTTCAATGAGCACGGAAATCTCTTTCTCGCTCTCCAGCACTTTGGCCAGTTTCTTGATGGCGTTGATTCCCTGGGCATTGATTTCCCAACTGCCAGAGGCAAACAGCAGTTTGTCTTCCATGGAGACATAGACTTTGCCATCTTTCTCATATACGTTCAGTCCGCTGTCTTCAAATCCCTTGAGGGCATTGCTGACCTTCTCTTTCAACGACTTCACTTCCTCGTCTTTGTCGTTGAGGATTTTCTGCATCTCCTCAATACGGGCCTCCTTGTTAACAAGTTCGGCTTTGGCTATGTCCAAAGAGTCTTGCTGTGCATTAAGCTGTTTTTCTTTAGCGTCAAGTTGGTCACGGTATTTGTCAATGTTGTCCAAAAGGTCATTCATCTGGTTTTGGTTGTGGACGTTAAGGCGGGTGAAATCCTTCAGCAAATCATCGTAATCCTTCGTTGCCTTGGCCAGATCGCGCTCCGATTGACGAAGCCTCCGGGAGAGCGTCAGGGTGTCTTTTGCCAATTGGTCGCTCTCTTTGGTAAGCCTTTCCACTTCAGTGGTGAGCTGCTTTTGGGCATTGGAGTAGTTCACATTTTCTGAGTTGGCGAATGTCAGGTCCTCCTGACATTTTTTATAATCGTTTTGCAACTCGCTGTATTTCTGTTTGGTGACACAACTGCTTGATAATAAGGTCAAGCAGATGCAAAATAAGATTAAGAAATTCTTTTTCATTGTGGCAATTATTCAAACAGGCAAAAATAGCAATGAATAATGCTTTTTTTACTGCATTGTGAAAAAATTATAAACAAAAGATTTTGAATAAAATAGGCAGGTATGGCTATTGGTTAAGCGCTTTTTCCACTTGTTGGTACAATGAGTCAAAATTGCCGTCATTATTAAAGACGAAGTCAGCCATTTGCATGCATCTGCCCACATTTTGGTGGTTGGGGTCGGTGGAAGACATCTCACGCTGCTCGTTTTCGATGAACGTCTCAAACGACACATGGTCGGTTTCAGAAGCCCGGCTCACAATGCGTTCGTAGCGGACTTTCGGGTCGGCATCCACGGCAAAGAGCAGGAAGTGCTCGTTTTTGCGCAGCGACTCCACCTCGCCGGGCGTGCGCACACTTTCAATAATGGCATTTCCGCCTGCGGTTTCCGCCTGCTTGTAGAGTTCGTCCACAATATAGGAGGGCGAGTGCTTGGCGCGAAGGTCGTTCGCCACCAATACGAAAGTGTCCCGGTTGATTTCCATCCCTCTCCTCTTGGCCTCTTCAATCAGATAGCCGCGTACAGAGTAATGCTTGTAGCCGTAATGGTTGATGAGATAGTCCACAATAGTGCCTTTCCCTGCACCCAAGGTGCCTGTTATGCCGATGATTTTCATGCTGTCAGTTTTTGAGCCGCAAAAATAATTTTTTTTTCAATGAGTGGAAAGGTGAAGGGTACACGCTGAACGGTGCGTAATAATTACCTACCCCATAAGGGGGTGCCAAATGATGTGGCCATGAATTGTTCCATGTCGTGTGAAAAATCCGCCGAAAGGTCGGTGAGCCGACCCTTTTCGAGCACAAAGGGGTTTATACGGCGTTTTTTTGCGGAAATGAACTTACCTTCACTTTCAGGCCCGTTGTCCAACATCCGGTGCAATGCCCTGAAACGATTCCAGTCTCTTTTGGCGGCTGCATCCCCTTCCAGCAATGTGATGACTTCAGTCTCTGTACGATAGAGGTCGGAAATGTTGAGGATGCCCCTTTCGATATGGGTTTTCAGCAATTCGGCCAATGTCTGCATGGCATAGCGGTCCTCATTGCAAACGTAAATACGGGAAGTTTTCAGGGCGGCTTTGCCAAAGGCCAAGGCAGTGTCTGAATCGGTGAACATCAGCTCCGGAGATCCCATTTCGTTGCGCCCCACTGTCAAATTGCCATACCAGCGTTCCATTTCTTCAATTGGGGCGATGCCATAGTTAACAATGTTGCCCAAAGTGTACTCCAGTCTGTCGGCCGACAATTGTGGTGTGTCGTTGTCAGCGATGGGATAACGATGATAGTCGGACACTTCTTCCAGTTTGAGACCGAGTTCCTTCAACTCAGCCATCAGTTCGGGTGAGGTGGCGATAACCGTCTCGGTGGCGTCTTCAGTGGATTCCTGCTGTTCGTGGTCCCCGTTCAGGAAATCGATCACATGGGCGAATGCAGGAGAGGCTATATCGTGCAGCAACGCTGCCACAGTCTGTCGGAGGTCGTGTGTGAAGTGCCATACAATCAGCCCGCAACCGATGCTATGGTCGTAGCGGGAATAGCTACCCATGTTTATGAACAGCGGGAACGAGGTGTATTCACAGCCGCAGTTCATTCCTATATCCTGCAATCTTTTCATGGCTGGAGTTTCAGCCATTTTCTGCATGAAAACAGGGATATCCTGATGATATGTTTTCCAGAGTTTCATTGTTTGTTTTTATTTTCCGCCGGCCTTGTCGTGCTGCCAGATCTGCCAACTGTTGAACAAGTTCTGCCAGACAGCATAGAATGCCAGGAACACCGAAGCCAGCGGGTTGAGGTAGGTGTTGGCCATCCAGATGGCCATAGCCGTGTTTTTTTGCCCTAGCATCTGCCCGCCGGCAATGGAGTCGTTATACTTCCGGCCAATCCATTTGCCGACGGCAAAGTTTACCACACATGCCATCACGGAAGTTATACCTAGCAGCAGGATGTTTAGGCCATTGCCCTTACCGTGGATGAAGATATAGTCAATGGTTTGACCCAAGGTTAGAAACAGCAGGAACGCCCAGATATAAAAGGTGCTGTTTTTGTAACGTGCTAAGAAATCATTGCCGTTTTTCCAGACCAACTGTAACAGTAGAGCCACGAAGAATGGCAGTGCAATGGTAGGTCCTATTCTTCTTAATATCAACAGGAAAGAGCTCCAGAAGGAGAGGTCTTGGTGCACACCGATGAAGGTGAAATAGAATGGAGCCACAATGGAGACCATCAGGTTGCACAGGATGGTATATTCGGTGACGGTTTCACGGTCGGCGCCCAGCAGACAGGAAATGACCACCACGGAGGAGGCCACGGGGCACAAGATGCCGATGAGCAGCCCCTGCGCCACCAGTTCGTTGTGAAACACTTTGAATGTGAGATAATAGCATCCGATACTGACAACAGTTTGAAACAAAAGGAGCCAAAGGCTGAGTTTGGTTGTTTTCAATTTGTGCATATCTACTGCCACGAAGTTCAGGAACAAGATGGCGAAGATGAGGTAAGGGGACAAGAAGGCGAGTATGCCGCACCAGCGGTGTAACAACAAACCAAAAAAAATGGCAGCAGGCAATACGTAGCTTCTCAAGTTGTGCATACTTTATTTCTGCGCCATTTTTAACGACAAAACGGTGATAAACAAAAAGATGATATTTGGAATCCAAGTTCCGAGCACGGGTGGCAGTCCGCCGGAAACAGAGAACACCGTGGACACTTGTTGCAGGAAAATGAAGGTGAAGGCCAGACCCATTCCGATGAATACATGCACGCCCACCCCGCGCTGGGTTTTGCGTGAGGAGACGCTCAGTCCCAAAAAGGACATGATGAATATACCGATGGAGTTGGCCACACGCTTATGCTGCTCTATCTGAAAATGTGATACCAGATTTGACCCCCTGGCCTTCTCTTCGGCGATGAAAGAGCGTAACTCGCTGTAAGACATGGTTTCTGCTATGAAAACATCTTGGCTGAAATTACGGGGGAGCACGTTGAAAGTGGTATCCATCTGATTCCCGGAAGTGACAATTTCATTTCCGTCAACAATTTCGCGCCGGAGGTAGGAACGCAACACCCATTTGTTGTTTTCCAAGTCGTAGGATGCCATCTGAGCTTTGATTTTCAAACGGATTTTGGAATCATCGAATTCTTCATAAGTGAAATCATAGCCGACATTGTTTTCACGATCCCAACGCTGGACGTACATGTAGCTGTTGGCGGAGTTTTTTATGTGCAAATCGGTGGTGGAAACAGCTTGTTTGCCGAAATACTTGTACTTGAATTCATTAAGGTTGTTGTTGGTGTGCGGTACAATGAAGTTGGCCATGATGAGTGACACCAGCATAATGATTACAGCCCCGACAAAATAGGGAACCAGAAAGCGGTAAAAGCTTACCCCATTGCCTAAAATCGAAATAATCTCGTTGTTGGACGAAAGTTTCGAGGTGAACCAAATCACACTGATGAATGTGAACAGCGGGATGAAAAGGTTAATGAAGTAGGGGATGAAGTTGAGGTAGTATCCGGTAATGATTTCATTGACCGGGATGTTCTTGCTCATAAAGCGCTGGATATTCTCGGAGAGGTCAAATACGATGATGATGGTCATCAGCAGAAGAATGGAGTAGACCACCGATCCCAGGAATTTCCTTAGGATGTAGGAGTCGATGATTTTCCATCCTGTGAGGTCGCAAAACCGTTCACCAAGCCGTTTCCAATTGCTTTTCAATGACATTTTCTGTAGTTATTTTGTCTCATCCTTCAGCCAATGATCGAGCCAACGGAAAAATTCACGTTGCCAAAGCATGGCGTTTTGAGGTTTGGATACAAAGTGGCATTCGTCGGGGAAGAAGAGGAACCGGCTGGGAACACCTTTGATTTGAGCTGCGTCAAAAGCCTGCATTCCTTCGGTGTAAGGGATACGGAAATCTTTACCTCCATGGATTACGAGAATGGGCGTATCCCAATTGCCGATGAATTTATGAGGGGAGAAATCGTAGCTCTTTGGTGTGGGTGTGTTCCAGAAGGGGCCTTCAATGTCATGATTAGCGAAGAATAGCTCCTCGGTGGTGTTGTACCAGCTTTCGAAGTTGAACATGCCGCAATGGGCAATGAAGGCCTTGAAGCGTTTGTCATGATGACCGGCGAGCCAATAGACGGAGAAACCACCGAAACTGGCGCCGACGCACCCGAGTCGGTTTTCGTCCACGTAGGGCTCTTTGGCAAGTGCATCAATGGCTGATAAATAATCTTTCATGCATTGGCCACCAAAGTCACCGCTGATTTCATCGTTCCATTCCTGGCCAAATCCGGGCAGTCCCCTTCGGTTGGGTGCGACAATGATGTAGTCATGAGCGGCCATCATTTGGAAATTCCACCGATAGGAGAAGAACTGGCTCACAGCAGATTGGGGACCACCTTGACAATAGAGCAAGGTGGGGTAAGTCTTGGTGGAATCAAAATTTGGCGGGAGAATTACCCAGACCAGCATCTCCTTGCCGTCGGTGGTTTTCACCCACTTTTTGATAGTTTTGCCCAAAGTGATCTTGTCCAATACATCTTTGTTGATGAAACTAAGCTGCTTGACAGCCTTGTTTTTCAGATTGATGGAATAGATATCGGAGGGGGAGGCGTGGGAAGTGCGGGTGGCAATGATTTGGTTGCCGCACACTTGCAGCGTGTTGTAATCGTAATCCCCGTCTGTGATTTGCTCGAACTGGCGTGACGCGAGGTCCAGGGCGAATATCTGGCAGGTACCCTGCACGTAACTGTTGAAATAGACCTTTTTCCCATCATTACTCCATGAGAATGTAGAGGCATCCTGGTCGAAATCCTTGCTGTAATCTTCCATCATCTTTTTCTCAAAATCATAGATGACCAAGCGGTGTTTGTCGGATTCGAAACCGTCGGTTTCCATGCTCCACCATACCAGTTTTTTGCCGTCTGGAGAGAAGACAGGGTCCATGTCGTACCCCTTGTTCTCTTCCGAAAGATTGATGGTTTTTTTCGTGTTGAGGTCGTACAAATAGATGTTGGTGTTGGTGCTTTCGGCGAAAGCTTTGCCGGAAAGTTTCTTGCAGCAGTAGGCTAGGCTTTTGCCATCGGGGCTCCAGGCGAGTTCCTCCATGCCGCCGAAGGGAGGATTGGGGCAGTGGAACTTCTGACCGTCCAAAAGGTCGATGGGGTTGTCGCATTTAGGGTAGTCGGCGATGAAAAGGTGGCTATAGGTGCCGTCTGCCCAATAGTTCCAATGTCTGTACATCAAGTCATCATAGATTTGGGCGTTGGCTTTGGGGAGGTCGGGGTAGCGTTGTTCAATGGTTGGATCGATGCGCACGTTTTGCGAATAGCAGACATGCTTCATGTCAGGTGCGTAACTGAAACAGTTGATATCGCCGTCGGTGTGGGTGAGTTGCCGGGCTTTGCTGCCGTCGGGGTTGCATTCCCAAACCTGCGTGCCTTTGTCGTTGGTGTATAAGTATGCGATTTTCTTACCGTCTGGGCGCCAAATTGCCTGCATCTCGTCGTTGGGTGTGGTGGTGATCCGGGTGGGATTCCCGCCTTCAACAGGCATGGTGTAAAGTTCGGCATTCCCACTGTTGGTGCGGTAATCGTAATATTTTACACTATAGAGAACTGTTTTGCCGTCGGGTGAAACCTGAACATCGGAAAGACGTCCCAGGTACCACATAATCTTCTCGTCAAACACACCTTTGGAATAGTCTGGCGTCTCCCGGTTCTCCTTGGAGACAACAGCTTCGTTGTTTTTCTTCTCACAACTGCTCAATAACATAACGGATAGGATTATTAGGACGAAATAATTTTTCATACGCTTGATATTAAGAGGGTGCAAAAGTACAAAAAATAGCCGTTAACAACCGTTTTTTTACTACTTTTGCATTCTGTTATAAAATAGGTGAACAATGAAGAAACTATTTCTTTTACTTGCAGTTGGCAGCTTGTTGATGGCAGGTTGCCATAACGGTTCAAAACCGTCTTCTGATACAGAGCAAACGGACTCTGCCACGGTAGCCATGCAGGAAAAATTTCAGAAGGACAGAGAAGATTGGAACAATTGGGAAAATCTTACCGATGAGCGGAAGGCAGAATTGTTGGACGAACAGAAGCTCGTCTATGAAAAACAGAAAGCGATAAAGGAGGCCCGTGAGGCGCGCAAAGCCAAATTTGAGGCAGCCATGGAAAATTGGGATAATCTTTCCTTGGATGAGCGCAAAGCCGCCTTTGACCTTATGAATCCCAGGGCTGCAAAGAAGGAGGATGCCGCCGCGCCTGAGAAAACCCCTGATACAAAATAGTGTTGTATGAAAAGAATCGCTGTTTTCGCCAGTGGCTTCGGCTCTAATTTCCAAGCCATCATAGAAGCTGTAAAGAACAATTCTTTGAATGCTGAGATTGCCTTGCTGGTGTCCGACAAACCAGGATGCAAGGCTATTGAACGCGCTGAAGAGCACCTGATTCCCGTTTTTGCCTTTTCTGCAAAAGAGTATGCCGACAAAGAGGCGTATGAAACGGAAATTCTGCAGGAATTGCGCCAAAGAGGTGTGGATTATATCGTTCTGGCCGGCTATATGCGCTATATCGGACGAGTTTTATTAGAGAGCTTTCCGATGAAAATCATCAACCTGCATCCCGCATTACTGCCCTCATTTCCCGGCGCGCACGGCATCGCCGATGCCTTCCGACACGGCGTGAAAGTTTTCGGCATCACCATCCATTACGTGGATGAAGGTGTCGATACGGGCAAAATCATCGAACAGTTTGCCTTCCATGCAAACGACGGAGCCACACTGGAGGATGTGGAACGACAAATCCACCAACTGGAACATACACATTATCCCGCCACCATCAACAAAATCATCAACGCATAAACACACTTCTCTTTATGGAAAAAATCATTATCCTGGATTTCGGTTCCCAAACCACCCAACTCATCGGTCGCCGCGTGCGCGAACTGGACATGTTTTGCGAAATCGTGCCCTATAACAAGTTTCCCAGGGACGATAAAGATGTTATCGGCGTAATTCTGAGCGGTTCCCCTTTCAGTGTTTATGACGAAAAGGCATTCAAAGTCGATCTGACGGGCATCAGAGGCAGGCTTCCCATCCTGGGTATATGCTACGGAGCGCAGTTCATGGCCTACACCAATGGTGGCAATGTGGAACCCGCCGGCAGTCGTGAGTACGGCCGTGCGAATCTCTCCGAATTTGAACAGGATAATCCTCTCTTGCAAGGTCTGGAGGCGCATACCCAAGTATGGATGAGCCATGGCGACACCATCACTAAGCTGCCCGACCACTGCCGCAAGATTGCCTCTACCGATAAAGTTCAGTATGCCGCATACCAGTTTGAGGGTGAGCAAGTTTGGGGTGTGCAGTTCCATCCGGAAGTGTTCCATACAGTGCAAGGCACCCTACTGTTGAAGAATTTTGTGGTTGGCATTTGCGGTGGCCACCAGACGTGGAGCCCCGCCTCTTTCGTGGAAACTACGGTGGCTGAGCTGAAAGAGCAAATTGGCAGCGATCGTGTGATTCTCGGCTTGAGCGGTGGCGTTGACTCTTCAGTCTGTGCCATGCTGCTGCACCGCGCCATCGGCAAGAATCTGACCTGTATCTTTGTCGATCATGGCCTCCTGCGCAAAAACGAGTTCCAGAATGTGATGCGCGACTACGAGGGTCTGGGTCTTAATGTGATCGGAGTGGATGCCAGCGACAAGTTCTTCAAGGAATTGGAGGGTGTGTCTGAACCGGAGCGCAAGCGCAAGATTATCGGGGCAGGCTTCATTGATGTGTTCAATGCGGAGGCGCAAAAGATCACCGATGCCAAATGGCTGGCACAGGGCACTATTTATCCCGACCGCATTGAAAGTTTGAGCATCACGGGTATGGTCATCAAGAGTCACCATAATGTGGGCGGACTGCCCGAGAAGATGCATTTGCAGCTTTGCGAGCCTTTGAAATGGCTGTTCAAAGATGAGGTCCGCCGTGTGGGACGCCAGTTGGGTATGCCCGAGCACCTCATCACTCGCCATCCGTTCCCGGGACCGGGTCTGGCAGTGCGTATTTTGGGTGACATCACCCGCGACAAAGTGCGTGTTTTGCAGGATGCCGACGACATCTTCATCCAGGGCCTGCGCGATTGGAAAGTGCGGTTGAGTGGCGAAGAGGCCCGCAAAGTGCTGGCCGCCGGCGTGCCCGCGAACATGACTAACGGTGAGATTGAAGTTTCGTTATATGACCAAATCTGGCAGGCTGGTGTCATCCTGTTGCCCATCAAGAGCGTGGGCGTGATGGGTGACGAACGAACCTACGAGCGTGCGGTGGCCCTGCGCGCAGTAACCAGCACGGATGCCATGACCGCCGACTGGGCACACTTGCCCTACGACTTCATGGCGAAGGTCTCTAACGATATTATCAATAAAGTCAAGGGTGTGAACCGCGTATGCTATGACATCAGCTCCAAACCGCCCGCGACCATAGAGTGGGAATAACCTATTTCTTTTTCACTTCAACCGGATCCTCTTTGTATGGGCACTCCGGATAAGAGGTCTTTACAAAGGAATAAACCAATAATCCGATTCCAAGCAGGATGAGCGGGATGCTCAAGATTTGTCCGTTGTTTAAGGTATGCCCGATTTCGGATGCCACTTGCACCTCCTTGAAAAATTCAATAATGAAACGGGCTACAAAGATTACGGTCAAGGTGATACCGGAGGTACGCCCTGCTGCCACTTTCCCTTTGGAGAATTTGAAATAATAGAAGGTCAGACCTGCATACAGTAGAAGATAGACAAGGGACTCATAGAGTTGGGCCGGGTGGCGCAATGTTCCCGCAATACCAAATCCGCCCATGGTGAAATCGAAGGCCCAGGGCACATCGGTGATGCTACCCACTATCTCGTGGTTCATGAGGTTGCCACAGCGCACAAATGCCGCTGCAATGGGTATCGCTATGGCCAAACGGTCCAACAACCACAGAAAGTTGATTTTGTGCCGCCAAGTGTAATAGATGACAAAACAGAGAATGGCAATCACGGCACCGTGGCTGGCAAGCCCCTGGTATCCGATGAAGTTCCAGTTTTCATCAAATGGCAGAAGGATTTGCAAAGGGTGGGTGACAAACATTTCCGGTTCGTAGAATAGGAAATGTCCTAACCGGAGTCCGATAATGGTCCACACAATCGTCCAGATGGCGATTTTGTCCAACAGCTTCTGTGATAGTTTCTCAGTTTTGAAAATCTGTTGGAGCGTGTAGTATGCCAGTAAAAAGCCCGTAGCCAAAAAGATGCCATACCATCTTACTTCAATGGATCCAAGGTGGAATGCAACCGGGTTAACTTTCCAGGTAACCGAACAAATCGTGTTTATTAATGTTTGCATCATAAAAAATTGATATTAGCGAGTGTTAGAAATCGAAAACATAACTTACACCAATCGTGCCCATAAATCCTCTTTCTCTGGTGTAGGATTTAAGTTTTGTGCCTTCGGAGTTGGCATCCACCACCTTGTTGTCCAGATAATCCCCGAGGAAATAGAATCCAAGGTTGTTCCTTTTGTTGATTTTCCAATCCAGGCCGATGGAACTGCGGTACCGGTTGATGTAGCCGCCTTTGAAACTATGAAGAAACCAGCCTTCGGGACCCTCTTCCGTCCCCTCATCTGTCAGGTAGGTTGTGCCGTCATAATTGGCGTAAATGACGGGGGCGTTGAGATAATTGCGAAGCTCGAAATAGATGTAGGGAGTCACTTTCTTGAATCCCCTGTATTTCAAGGTTAGTCTGCTTTTCAGCATTAATGCGTTGCGCGGGT
The DNA here is from genome assembly GCA_905233745.1 of uncultured Bacteroidales bacterium. GTDB lineage: Bacteria > Bacteroidota > Bacteroidia > Bacteroidales > WCHB1-69 > F23-D06. Next base: position 15,907 of record CAJODA010000002.1, on the reverse strand, counting down.
TTTGATAAACGTTGAAATCACCACTGCGATATGTCCATTGGAAACGCTCTTTCAGCGACAGCGTCCATTGGCCCATCCATACCGTTCCGGACGCATCAAGATACAGACGATGGCGTAGATTTTTGAAGGATTTGGAGTTGGAACCATAAGGGGCGATGAAGACATAACCCGTTCCGACTTTAAAATACTTATTCACTTTGTAACTCAAACCCAATGAGGTCTGAAGGCGGTCAAAACTCCGGAAATTGTTGTCAAACCAAATGTCTTCATCAAGGGTGATATGCAGGCCTTTGACAATTTTCTTGTCCAGGCCGGCTGATATTCTCCCACCGAATTCGGGATCCAGGTTGACATCCGTTTGCGCGCTTGCGGGGACTGAGAATTGTGTGATGAAGATGAATCCTGCCAGCAGGATGATAATTCCTCTGTATTTCATAAAACGCTTAATTCTAAATGTTAGCCTTTACTATTAGATAATTTCCATCCGCCGCCAGGTCCTCCTCCACCAGGTCCTCCTCCGGGTCCGCCGCCACCATTTCCGCCTGTGTAGGAGGAGAGGGAGACGGACGAGCCTCCGCTGATGCTTGCTCCGGTGGTCAGCATGCCGTTGAAAATGGTTGTTCCGCCGCTGACTGTCACCCCGGACTGTAGGGTAGGTGTGGATGCTCCGGAGACGACAAGGGGTGTGCCGCCGCTGGCTGGAGTCTTGAATGCATAGGTGCTTCCGCCCACCGTTAGCGCATACCACGTGTTTGCCGACCACGATGCGGCCGAGTAGCAGCTTTGCGTGAGAGCAGCCCCGTTCTCCAGCCCACCGATGGCAATCAAAGTGCCGCCCTGCACATAGAGCCTATAACCCTCCTCGGTGTTAGCGTCTATTGCCACTTCGGGAGCGTTTGAACCGATAGCATACACCAAGCCGCCCGTGATGTAGAAGTTCCCGTTGGCATCCATGCCGTCATTGGAAGGAGCATATGCGAACACATATCCTCCACTGATGGTGAAATCGCCGCCCGAATTGATGGCGTCATCGCTGGCAGAATAGCAGTAGATAATGCCGTCCGTGACAGAAATGGTGCCTTTGGACTCAATACCCTCATTTGCGCTGCAGTTGACCGTCACATTACTGCCGGCAAAAAGCAAGTTTCCGTCAAATTTAATCCCTTTGGAAGAAATATCGCCTGCGGTGTAGTTGGATCCGGTGGTGGTGATGGTAAGCGTGCCGCCGTTAAAGTAACCTGCTCCATCTCCGTTAATGCCCTTGCCTCCGGAGCCGGAGTTGGTGATGGTAAGCGTGCCGCCATTCATCTTAAAGTCACCTTTTGTTTTGACACCTGCCGAGCCGGAGTAGGCGCTTTCCCCACTGTCGTAAGCTGCGCCGCCTGACACTTTAACAGTTGTGCTGCCGCCATTAATATGGAGATAACCGTCTGTGCCCAATCCTTTTTTGGTGTCGGCAGAGACATTCACATCCAAGTTGCCGCCGGATATGAGGATATAATCAGATCCCCGTATCCCGTGTCCAGCGGTGGAGGTCACTTTGATTGTGGGCCCTGATAAAAATTGCAGGTATTTGTCAGAAATGATGCCGGATTTGCCAGTGGCATTCACGGTTAATGAGCCGTTGCCGCTGAAAACAATCTGGCCTTCACTGAACAACGCCGCTTTTTCGTCCTCATTGGAGGGCGTAACCGTATAAGAGGAGCCATCCGCAAGGGTGTTGGCCCCCGTTAACACAAAGTAAGTGCTTTTACCTTTGCCGGGTTCGGATTGCGGTCCTTGAATGTTAATGGCGGCGCCATTTCTGTTTGTGATGCTGGCGTTGTTTAACCTGATGCCCTGCGAAGTACCACTATATAGTTTTAAAAAGCCGTCGGTAGTAGTGCCCGACAAGGAGTACATAATGGAAGAATCACCACTGTAAACGATGGTTACATGGTTTCCGTTCACAGTAACGTTGAAATTATCATCCGTGCCGCTTACAGTGGCATCCCCAGTGGTGGAAAACACAACGTTAACCACTGATGAAAAAGTGGTGTCCACAATCACTTCGCCGTCGTCACCACTTCCGGAATTGTCAATCAAGGTGATCAAGTCCCTCTCACAGCCTGATGATGCTGCCAATGCAAATAAAATTAAAAAATAGAGCAGGTGCTGTTTCATCTTATATTATATTGTAAATCGTGAAAATAACAACTCACTTTTATGGATAATATTATGTGAGTGCAGAATTAACATGCAAAAAAAACAATCTGTTTTCGTAAAAGATGACAGTTTTAGGGAAGCAGATTATCTTTCTGTGGTTTCAGATGTAACTCCTCGAGCTCTCCCAAAGCGACAATATGGATGCGCTGTCCGAATATCTTCTTCAGTTTTATTTCGTTAGTCAATGGCTCATCCCAGGCGTGGCGGGCGAGAGCGTATTTGGAGTGGTGTATTGTAATCACTTGGGCGGCGAGCAAATCGCAGATTTCTGCCTCCAGTTGGCTCGGCATGGTGTGTATGGCTTTCCACTGTATGTTGTACTGGCCGTTTTCCAAGATTGCCAGATCAATGTCGGGATGCTGTGCCCCGATTTCTTTAAAATGGGGCCCATAACCGCCGTCGCAGCCGGCGAAGATGTTGCCGAAAGGAGTTTTGATCAGGAAGGAGGCCCATAGGGTATTGTTGCGCCTCAGCGCACGGCCGGAAAAATGCTGTGAAGGCAGGCAGAAAACGTCCCAGTTCTCCTGCAAAGAGCACGACTCGTACCAGTCCATCTCTGTGAGTTTGGTCAAGTCCACACCCCAGCGCTCCAAATGAGAACCCACTCCTAGCGGGCACACAACACGCCGGGCACGATCTTTCAGCCTCTTGAAAGTTTGATGGTCCAGATGGTCATAATGGTCATGGGTGATGATGAGATAATCTATGACATCCGGCATGTCCTCAGGCTGATATAAATCGGTGCCTTTGAATGCCTTGTTGATGAATGAGAAAGGGGATGCTGTGCAGAAAGTGGGGTCAACCAGAATGGTGGTGCCGTGAAGTGAGAGCAGATAGGAGGAGTGTCCAAACCATACATAATAATCACGAGTTTTGTCAAGATTCTTCAAATCCCGTTTTTCCATATGCATGGGCTCGGGTGGAACCAGAGCCTTTTTCTTCCCGAAAACCATTTTCCGGATAGCCCGGATAAACATCTTGACGGAAATCTTAACGTCAGTGTCATCTAGGTTGCAGAATTTTCCATTCCGGAAATGAGGGGATTGCCGGATACGATCGAGACGGGCTCCGGCTGGGGATTTTCCAAATCTTGGCAGGTATACGACAATGGGCGCAAAGATGGCTACGATTACAGCTGTCGCAATCAGAATAGCCAGCAATAATATTGTGATAGAGCCTATTATCATGCAAGTGTGATTATTCTATGATTTGGATTTGTTCAGGGTGGAAATAATCGCATCTATGAATTATAGCATCTCTTCAATGTCTTTTTCGATTTCGGTAGGGGTGATGACTGGCGCATAGCGTTTGATGAGGCCACCATCACGGGAAATCAGGAACTTGGTGAAGTTCCAGCGGATGTCACTGTCTTTGCGGCCAGTAGCCAAAGCCTCCACCATCTTCATCGTGGCTTTGTTTTTCAAACCGGTTACTTTCTCTTCTGGAACCTGGGTTGTCAGATAGGTGTAAACAGGAGCTGCGTTTTCTCCATAAACGTCCACCTTTTTCATCAGCGGGAAGGTGACGCCGAAGTTGAGTTTGCAGAACTCCGCAATCTCAGCATCGGAGCCGGGTTCCTGATGCTTGAACTGGTCGCACGGGAAACCAAGAATGATGAAACCGCGGTCTTTATACTTCTCGTACAGAGCTTGCAAGCCGTCGTATTGCGGGGTGAAACCGCACTTGCTGGCAGTGTTGACAATCATGAGCACTTGGCCCTTGTATTGTGCCAAATCTATCTCTTCGCCTCTGTTGTTGAGGACTTTAAAATCGTAAATAGTCATAAAATCAGTATTAATTGTAAGGTATTAAATTTGTTTTACTAACCCGTTTTGAATGTCCGGTTTGGAAATACAGCCAGAACAAGTACTTATCCCAAAAATTCCGCAAAACGCTCTGCTTGTTCTTTTAGCTGCGCGACTTGTTCCGATGTAAGATTGAACTCGCCTTTAGTCCATGCTTCCACACCAAGGGCAATGCCTGTTTGCGGTTCTTTCATCACCTGCATTTTCATAAACTCCAGCAAATCGCACAATTTGGCGCGGCAGGTGGCTGTTTTGTTCTGTCCACCGGCGCCACTGATGGTGACTTTCTTGCCGACCACCGCGGAGAGGTTCGTGAAATTGCTCATGTCCATCGGGCGGGAAAGCCAGTCAAGGAGGTTTTTGAGCAGTCCGGGGTAACTGTAATTGTATTCCGGAGTGAAAATCCAGATGCCATCAGTGGCGAGGATCTCTTCCCTTACACGTTTTACCGCCGCAGGGGCGTCCATTTCCAAATCCTGATTCATCAATGGAACGTCTTCGAACTCGAGATAATTGATATTGAAACGGTCAGAGAGCATCTCTTCCGCCATAGCCGCCAGTTGGCGATTAAAAGACTGCTTGCGCAGTGAGCCTAAGATAAAGGTGATGTTTTTCATTTTTCTTCTGTTTTTATTAATCAAGTCTGGAGATGAATTCTTCTGTCTCCTTGCGAATCTGTTTTACGAAGCTAACTTCGTCAATTTCCCCAACAACCGCGATTTTCTCTGCCTCATTGCGGAAAGTGGCGTTGCGGAATTCGTTGTCATAATCCTTTTTACGGGTAATATAGACCTGGTCGCAGATGTATTGCTGAATGCGTTTGGCATCGTTTTTGGCCTTGTTCCAAATTTCAGGAGTGAGCGTATCGGTCTCTTCCTTATGCAGGAAAACCAGGGAGAGGTATGCATGACGAAGTTTTTCCATGGGATAGCTTCTCCAAATCTCATCGTAGCGGTGATGGATGGCATCCCAGTTGTCCAGAATGCCGTAGTTGATGTCGTGGATGAGTCTATCAATTTCGTCACCGTTCATGAGTTGTCCGCCTAAGTTAATCCATTCACGCTGGCGTTTGCTTTCAATCTCTTTGCACAATTCCTCCAGAGTGAAGGAGGGATTATCCCGTAAGAAGCGTGTGATGTTGTTAACGGCATAATAGGTAATCATGTCGCCGTATGCGTGGTATGCCTGACAGGCTTTCAGAATACGTACTTTCCGATGACCGCACTCCATGCCCTCTCCTAATACTTCCAATGACTTGGCGGTTTCCGGCTCGTTGTCAAGCAGCTGTTTGCCAATCTTACGCAGTTCTTTGAAATCCATGTTGGGGTCAAAGTTCCCTTGTTTCAGCAAATAAGCCTTGCCGGTCCAACCCTCGAGCAGTTTGCGGGCTTCGATAGCCTCTTCCATAGTGTCGGGAGCGAAAGTTTCAAACTCTATATTTTGAATCTTCCGTTTGCGTTTGTCACGACTCTGGTATTTGGAGGTGTTTCGTGCAATGGCATACATGTTGTACATCCACCAATAGGCGGGCATTACCTCCAGTTCGTTGGCTTTGGCATTGTTGTTCACCAGGCTGAACGGCAGTTTAATGTTGAGTTCATGAGGAAAGTCGGACTTGGCGAGCAGGGTGAAAGATGCGAATTTGGAGGAGTGTTTGACACTGGTGCAGAGTCCGGGCCAGAAACCGCGTCCGGCCACAATCTCACCATCGGTGGCGCGGCTGTTGTGGTTGGAACCCATGGTGGCACCCGCAGCCATGTTGCTTTGTCCCATCACGCAGGCGGAGATGAGGAACGAATTGTTGTGGTGTTGTTCATGCGAGGGGAAGATGAGGTTGTTGAGAACCTCACAGCATGATATGGTGGAGTTGTCGCCTAAGACGGAGTGGATCAAGCGTGCCCCGTATTTGAGGTTGCAGTTGTCACCGAGTACGAAACGGGTAGCGGTTACGGAATAGAAGATATGACATCCGTACCCTGTGATGCCGTTGACCAGAATGACGCCTTCTCCGATTTGTGTCGGCTCCTCCTCGGAAGAGTTGATGGTGACGTTCTTCAACTTGGATGCGCCTTTAATATAGCAGTGTGGGCCAATCTTAGCATCCTTGAGAATCCAGCAGTTTTTGATGACACAACTCTCGCCGATGGTGCCGTAGAAGCCACGATGATTGCTGATGTGCTTTTGAGTGATTTCCTTCAGGCGTTCCTGAAGACGGGTGTCATCCACATATTTGGCCCATAGATAGGCATCGGCGGTAATCATGCCGTCGAAGGGGAGAATGGAGCGTCCTCCGTTCTCATTCATCACCTCCAGGCAAACCCGGACATCTTCCGGCTCACCCTCCTTTACCACGCCGTTTCCGAACTTGGAGTGGTCGGTGGTGGAGAGCTCCTGAATGTTGAAAAGGATGGAGCGTTCGCCGATAATATAGTTGGCCATGTAGTGAACATCATGTATAGCTGCATCATCACCAATGTCACAAGAGATGATGCTGCTGTCTGTTATGCCCACGGGCACATGGAGGTCATGATATTGCAGGATTTCTTTGCGGACCCGCCCGATACGTACCATTCCGAAGAAACGGTTGTTGCGCACCATACTGGTGTCAAACTCATTGGTCACCCAAATGTCATCCCAGTTGGAAGCTGTGTTGTTATTGAGCACCAGTTGCTCTATTTCATCTGAGCGCAGATGCCGCCAGCCACCATCGGGGCTTTTGACCTGCCGGTTGCGATAGTAGTGCTCATCGTGTCCGTCGTGCAAATATTTCGGATCAATGAAATTCTTATAAATCCTGTCGTAAGGTAAAATAGTTACTTTATCCATTGTTTTAAGAGTTTGTTTTTTACAATATGTTGACTTCTGGGCAGAGGGTGACGTGGAATTTTTCGTGAACGTCGCGGATAACTGCCTCACAAACCGCAATCACTTCTTGCGGTGAAGCGTCACCATAATTTACAATCACGAGGGCTTGTTTGTCGTAAACGCCGGCGTTGCCTAAGCGACGGCCTTTCCAGCCCGCTTTCTCAATCAGCTGCCCGGCCGCCAATTTCACTTGGCCGTTGGGCGCGGGGTAGGAAACCAGATCGGGAATATTCCGACGGAGAATCTCGAAATCGGAAAAAGGAATGACCGGGTTTTTGAAAAAACTGCCGGCACATCCGATTTTGGTAATGTCGGGCAGTTTGCTGTTGCGCACCATAAGGATGCAATCGGTCACATTTTTCAGAGAAGGCTGCAATCGAGCGTTCTCCAGCGCATCGCTCAGTGCCTTGTATTTCAGATTGTAATGTTCGATTCTGGAAAGCTTGAATGTGACATGGGTGATGAGGCATTTGCCTTTCATTTCGTTCTTGAAGATGGAGTCGCGGTATCCAAACCGGCACTGCTCGTTGGAGAAACGGAAAACTTCGCCCGTGTCCACGCGCCAGCCTTCCACATGATCAATGCAGTCTCTCACTTCCGTTCCATAGGCACCGATGTTCTGCACCGGGGCACTGCCCACATTGCCCGGGATGCCTGTCAGATTCTCCAGTCCGTATAGGAGATGTTGGAGGCAGAACTGCTGCAAAGCGTCCCATTCCTCACCGGCGGCTACACGCAGGAGGACTGCTTTTTCGGACTCTTCCAGCGTCTCTATCCCCTTGAAGACCGGATGAATAACTGTTCCATGATAATCTTTGGTGAAAAGCACATTGCTGCCGCCGCCAAGGATAAAGAATGGATTCAGGAAAACACCTTCCCCTATCAATTCCGCAACCTCGTCGGGGTGCTCTACCGCTATGAAACGGTCACATTTGATGTCGATACCAAATGTGTTATGATTTTTTAATGAGTAGTGCTCTTCAACTCTCATAGTCAGGCAGGCTAGAACATGTAACCCATTTTCACATAGATGTTGGCCATGCCGTCATTGTCTCTTTTGTCAAAAGGAACGGCCCAATCGACGGAAAGCACGAAGTTGTCGTTCATCATCAGTTTGAGACCCAGGCCGCCGGAGAAGTGCGGGCGATAGACATTTGCCTTGTCGCCAAAGACAATATAGTCTTCCAGTTGGGAAACGTCAAAATCGGGATCATTGGCTGCAATATTCTGGCGGATGGCGATTTCGTCGAGGCGATAGCGTTGGAGGACCATTCCGGCATCAACGAAGGGGTTGAGTCCGATGAAGAAATGCTCCTTCCCGATATCGAATTTGCAGACCTTGAAACGGAACTCCACGTTGGCGAAGGCATATCCGGGTGCGGTGATGCGGTTGCGGAGCACACCTCTGAGCGTGTTTCCACCGCCAAGTCCTTCGTAAAGCACGCGTTGGATGAACAGGTTGTTGTAGTAGTTGCTCAGATAGAATGGGGAGTTGCCTGCCACCGTGAGCTGTGCGGCCGCACGGTAAGCGAAGGTGATGTAATCTTTATAAACGGGCACAAAATGGCGGAAAGAGGCGTTGAGCATCAAGTTATTGAAATCCTTATCCTCGCCGAAAGCGGCATTGTAGGTCAGGAAAACCTCGGCATTCATACCCTTTTGGGTGTTCTGCTGACGGTCGCGGCTGTCATAGGAGATACCTCCGCGCAGGTAGGGATGCCAGCCACCATTGGCTTCGTTGGGTGCAAGAATCCCCCATTTAACGTACTTCTCGTACAGACCGTCCACATCGGGTAAAATGTTCTCGGGCTTCTTGTTGCGATTAATCATGGCTATGTTAACCCGACCAATCTGATATCCGAGAAGTCCGATGCCTGCATTCCAGTACCAGTTCTGACCAATGCTCCCGTCTATATCCGCAGCTACACGGAACAAATCGCGGCGCGACTTATAAAATGCTCTGGAAATGTATGTTTCCTCATATTTTTTCTTCGCCCATCCGGCATTATAAACGGTCTGATACCCATTGTAGCCGTAAAAGTCACACAGGGCGTCGGGAAGGTAGGACACGTCTATTTTCAGACGATGCCCGGGTATGAGATATTTGGAGTCGTATGCGAAGCGGAACAGACCAGAACGTTTGGTCGTGTAGGCGGCCTCGAAGTAGAGTGAATGGAAATATTCGGGATAGACGGAGCCGTCGCCAAAATCGTACACGTTGGCAAGCAGGCCGTACTGGAAACCCTTGTCAGCATCGTATGCCACCGATGGCAGAACACCAAATGTCCAGCCTGTACGTACAGCACTCTTGTCTTTTTTCGGCTTTTTGGCCTTCTTTGTCTTTTCGGTCTTTTCAGTCTTGGCCTTAGTGATTTCCACCTGCGCTTGCAGACTGTTTCCACATAAGAACAATAAGCAAATTAGTAGTAGTAAGTGTCGATTCATAAAAGAAATTTTTAAAAAACGATGCAAAAATAAAAAAAATAAGATATGCATATAATAAGCAAGGCTACTAAAATGTCTTAAAAAAGTGTATTTTTGCGCTTTCTACTAGCGAATATATATATAATTAATAATCAATACATTAAAATACTATGCCTCAAATTTCAAAAAAGGGCCAAACCATGCCCTCATCCCCAATTCGTAAACTGGTCCCGTTTTCCGATGCAGCAAAGTCACGTGGTGTCCACGTCTATCACCTGAACATTGGCCAACCGGATATCGAGACGCCGAAAGGTGCCCGTGAAGCGGTCAAGAATGCCGATGTCCCTGTAATTGCCTATACCCATTCTGCCGGTAACCTCAGCTATCGTCAGAAACTGGTGGAGTACTATCACAGTGTGGGTATTGATATCACACCGGATGAAATTCTGATCACCACCGGTGGTAGCGAAGGTCTGCTTTTTGCCTTTAACAGTTGTATGGATCCGGGCGATGAGATTATTATTCCGGAGCCCTTCTACGCAAACTACAACGGTTTTGCCGTTACTTGTGGTGTTGTGGTGAAACCCATTGTCTCCACTATTGACAACGGTTTCGCACTTCCTTCTATTGAGGAGTTTGAGAAAATCATCACGCCGAAGACCAAGGCGATTATGGTGTGCAATCCCAACAATCCTACCGGTTACCTTTACTCGGAGGAAGAGATTCGCCAATTGGGGGCTATTGCCAAGAAGCATGATCTTTTCCTGTTCGCCGATGAAGTTTACCGTGAGTTCTGCTATGACGGAGTGAAACATTTCTCCGTGATGCAGTTGGAAGGTCTGGAGCAGAATGTGGTTCTCTTGGATTCCGTTTCCAAGCGTTATAGTGCCTGTGGTGTGCGTACGGGTGCGCTCATTACCCACAACAAGGATGTTTACAACACGGCCATGAAATTCGCCCAGGCCCGTCTGTCGCCCCCGACATACGGTCAGATTCTGGGAGAAGCTGCTGTGGAAACCCCGAAGGAGTATTTCGACGCCGTCATCACGGACTATGTGGCTCGCCGTAACACTGTGGTTAACGGTGTGAACGCTATCCCCGGTTGCTTCGTGCCTATGCCCAAAGGCGCCTTCTATTGTGTGGCCCGTCTTCCCATCGACAACTCCGACCGCTTCTGCCAATGGATGCTCGAAGAGTTTAACTATAATGGTGAAACTACCATGATGGCCCCCGCCACCGGTTTCTATTCCACTAAGGGACAGGGCACCGATGAGGTCCGCATTAGTTACTGTCTCAAGGTCGAAGACCTGAGAAAGGCTGTGAAATGCCTCGAAGAGGCCCTCAAAGTCTATCCCGGCCGAACCATCTAGTACATTTCAGGAACCCTTCACCTTGTACCCCCGTTATGAAACGTCTCTTATTCGCATTGTTAATCGGTTTTTGTCTGCTGCCTGCGGGTTTGCAGGCACAGTCTAACATCCGGACAGATTTCAAGGATAAGAACTATGTAGACACGTCGGCCACGATGGTTTGGGCCGGCGTAAACATGTCCGGGCAATTGCCCATGGGATATTTGCGGGAGTGGTTCAAGCCCAATTTGGCCGTTGGTGCCAATGTGACCTTCAAAACCAAAAGCAACTGGACGCTGGATGTCGGCTTCAACTATATGTTTGGCGGCAATCTCCGCGATACCACTTTTGCGTTTTTAGGGGATCTGGCGAACAGTGACGGCATTGTGTGGGATGGAAATGGCAACAAGGCCACCCTCTATTTTGAAGGCCGCTATTGGACAGTTGGTGTAGGTGTGGGTAAAATCATACCGGTCAACAGGTGGAAAAACTCCGGCATCTGGCTGCGCTTCGGTGCGGGTTATTTCGGACACAAGATCCGTATCAACGACTACGACCACCAAGTGCCCCAGTTGGATGGCAATTATACCAAAGGTTATGACCATCTCTCCGCCGGTTTTGCCATGAGCCAGTTTGTGGGATATCTTTTCAATCAGAAAAACAGAATCCTCAACTTCTATGGCGGTATCGAGATCTATGAGATATGGACAAAACCGAGTCGCAACTACATCTTCTACGAAGGTCCGACTGCTGGTATGAAGAACCGTTTCAGCGGCCTGGTGAGTCTCAAAATCGGCTGGAATATTCCTCTTTACGAGAAAAAGTCCGTTACCACATTCTACTATAGATAGCTATGCTTGTCCTGTTCTCAATAGGAATTATCCTTTACTCCTTCGGGATTGTCATTGCTTCCATATTCAGCAAAAAAGCCCGCCTCTGGATAAGGGGTAGAAAGGGCGTTTTTGAGGATTTAAGCAATACTTTCCAAGGAGATGAGCATCCGGTGTGGATTCACAGTGCCTCGCTGGGTGAGTATGAACAGGCAAGACCTCTTATTGAGAAGATCAAACAACAGCAGCCTGAAACCAAGATTCTGGTTACGTTTTTTTCCCCTTCAGGATATGAGGTCCGGAAAAACGACACGCTGCCGGATTATATCTTCTATTTGCCGGCAGACACAATGCGGAATGCCCGCCGTTTCATGCAGATAGTCCAACCAAGCATGGCCATCTTTATCAAATACGAGTTTTGGTTCAATTACATGGCGCAGCTTAGTGAGCGGGGCATCCCTTTCTACTATGTCAGTGCCATTTTCCGGCCCGGACAGTATTTTTTCAGGCCGCAAGGCAAATGGGCTGCCCGTCAATTGGGCAGGGCCTCCGGCTTCTTTGTTCAGAATGAGGAGTCGCGCCAGTTGCTGAAAAGCATTGACATCCATCAGGCGGAGGTGTGTGGAGACACCCGCTTCGACCGTGTTCATGCCATTGCCAGCCAGCCCTATTCGCTTGAATTTGTGGAGCAGTTTAAGCAAGACCGCAAACTCATTGTCGCCGGCAGCACCTGGGGACCTGATGAGGCGCTCTTGGCCCACCTGCTCACCCACCTGCAAGGATACAAGCTGATTGTTGCCCCCCATGAAATCAGCCGCAAGCCGGAGGTGATGAAAACGTTCGGGGATTTCAAGACCGTTTGTTATACGGAAATTGAGGGCAATTCGCTGGCTGCAATGGACGTGCTGGTTGTGGACACTATTGGAATGTTGAGCAAAATTTACAAATACAGCGACATTTCCTATGTCGGAGGGGCATTTAAAACAGGCCTCCACAACATTTTGGAAGCTGCTGTGTTTGGAGTACCCCTTTTCTTCGGACCCATATACAGCCATTTTAATGAGGCGGTTATGTTGGTGCGGCAAAAAGGCGCTTTTTCCGTCCGTTCTTACAAGGAGATGCTGGAAATTATCCGCCGCTTTGAGGAAGACAGGGCCTATTATGAGGAAACTTGTGCCATCTGCAGGCAGTATGTTCAGAATAACATTGGAGCATGTGACCTTATTTACGAGAGAATATTCACTACAAAAACCAGTTAGGTACAATATTTGCTATTTTTGCAATTGCAAAAAGACAATTATTTAGTTTTAATAAAATTATTTAAAAATGAAAAAATCAGTTTTGACAATTGTTATTGTGGCTGTTGTTATTTTGGTGCTGCTTGCCATGCTTATCACGCCGTATAACACTATGGTGAAGAAAGACGAGGCATGTTCCGGCGCATGGGCCAATGTTGAAAACGTCTATCAGCGTCGTCTGGACCTTATCCCCAATTTGGTGAAAACCGTGCAAGGTGCGGCCGATTATGAGAAGGGAACTTTGGAGGCTGTCGTCGAAGCTCGCGCCAAGGCTTCATCTGTGCAAGTGAATGCCGACAAACTGGACGAGAATTCCATTGCCCAGTTCCAGAAGGCGCAAGATGAGTTGAGCTCCGCATTGAGTCGCCTTATGGTGGTTGTAGAGCGCTACCCGGAGCTGAAAGCCAACCAGAATTTCCTGGAACTGCAGTCACAGCTTGAGGGCACCGAGAACCGTATAGCAGTGGAACGCAACAAATTCAACGAGGTGGTTAAAGACTACAATACCTATATCCGCAAATTCCCGAACAATATTGTTGCAGGAATCTTCAACTTCGACAAGAAGGGCTATTTCCAGGCAACTGCAGGTGCCGAGAACGCTCCATCTGTTGACTTCAACTTCAACTAAGCATGAGAAGAATTGCTCTATGTCTGTTTTTGCTGGCCATGGCGGCTGGCGGATTCTTGAATGCCGCCATTCCTCCGGCGCCTGATCCTCCGCGGCTGGTCAATGACTTTGCCGGGGTGTTGCCGCCGGAGCAGGTTCGCGACATGGAGCAACGTCTGGTGGACTTCAATGATAGCACCTCCAATGTTATCTGTGTGGTGACGGTGGACAATCTGGATGGCTACTCTGCCGCCCAATTTGCCTATGAGATTGGTGACAAGTGGGGCGTACGTTCCAAAGAGAAACGCAACGGTGTGGTTATCCTCATCAAGCCCCGTAACAGCAATGGGGGAGGGGATGTCTATATTTCCGTGGGTTACGATTTGGAGGGGGCAATTCCCGATGCCGTCGCCAAGCGTATCATAGAGCTGAAGATGATTCCCGAGCTTCGGGAGGAGCGTTATGGCGCAGCGGTGGATTCCGCGTTGGCATACATTCTTCCTTTGGCTGCGGGCGAAATTTCTGCCGAAGATTTGAATTCGTCAGATAAGGGTGTCGCACCCATTTTGGTTTTCGCGTTCATCCTATTTATCATATTCATCATTGTGGTGATAAAACTGGGTGGAAAATCCGGAGGCTCCAGGCATTATTCCGGAGGTCCCGGAAGAGGTTTCTATGTCGGACCTACCGGCATGGGTGGCTTTGGCGGCGGATCCTATGGCGGGGGATATTCAGGTGGTGGCTTCGGCGGTTTTGGCGGTGGCGGCGGCTTTGGCGGCGGCGGCGCGGGCGGACGTTTCTAAATTGTTTTTGCAGAATCATTAAGGTGGAGACGGGAAATTTTGCGCCTCAACAAAATTTTAAAATCGATAATATGGAAAACAATACACGTGGGTTTACCTCTAATATAGGTGCCATATTGGCCGCTGCCGGCGGCGCGGTTGGCTTAGGCAACATCTGGCGATTCCCGTATATGCTGGGACAGAACGGCGGCGGACATGCTGGTTTACGTCTTCTTCGTCATCCTCATCGGCGTGCCGTTGATGATGACCGAGTTCATCATCGGACGTCGCTCCCAAAGCAATGTGGTGGGCGCTTACAGGAAACTCAGCCATGGTAATAAAGGCTGGATAACCCTCGGAATTTTCGGCATTGTGGCCGCATTTCTCATTTACGCCTTTTATAGCGTGGTGGCCGGCTGGACCCTCAATTATATTGTACTTTCCTGCCGCGGACATCTTTCTGGAAAAGAACCTGAGGCCATCACCCAACTCTTCCAATCATTTACGCAAGACTCTTTCTGGCCGTTGCTATACCAAGGTTTGTTCCTCATCCTCACTGGTTCGGTAATTGTGATGGGGGTGCAGAAAGGTATTGAGAAAATATCCAAAATCCTAATGCCCGTTCTGTTTCTCTTGCTCATACTCATGTGCGTGCGCTCACTCACCCTGGGTGCTGGAGCCAAAGAAGGTCTTTCCTTCCTATTCAAACCCGACTTCAGCAAACTCAATAGCGCATGCATCCTTTCAGCTTTGGGGCAGTCCTTTTTCTCCATGAGCATAGGCATGGGCGCCATGGTCACCTATGGCTCCTACATTCGCAAAGAAGACAAATTGTTCAATACCAGCTTATGGATTGCCGCCTGCGACTCATTCGTGGCCATCCTGGCGGGCATCGTTATCTTTCCCGCAGTATTCGCCTTTGGCATGAATCCTGCCAGCGGTCCTGAATTGGTTTATATCGTATTGCCAAATGTGTTCAACAGTATGCCTGCTGGTACTCTGTTCGCCATCATTTTCTTCCTGCTTTTGGGTATTGCCGCGCTTACTTCCACCATCTCGCTGCTGGAAATACTAGTGGCTTTCGCCGTGGAGGAACTGCATTGGAAACGGAGCACCGCCTCTATCATCAGTACTACGCTTGTTTTTATCATCGGAGCATTCTGCACCCTCTCGTTCGGACCAATGAAAGAAGCCACAATCTTTGGAAAAACCATCTTCGAATTTTTTGACCTTATCACCGCCTCCTATCTGATGCCCATCGGCGCCCTGCTGATGACCATATTCCTGGGATGGTTCTTCCCGAAAGTGGAGGTGAAGGACGAACTCTCCAACGGCGGCACCCTCAAAGTAAAAGCGTTCGAACTCTACTATTTTGTCCTGCGATTCATCGCCCCTCTCGCCCTTGGCGTTATTATCATATCGGGAATTGCAAATTAAGTTTTGGGAATTGGATTTTGTATAGTGTTACTTCAAAGACCAAAGTTCCTAGTCCATAGACCTACCTCATCATGAAAAAAACACTCTTCGCTCTTCTCCTCCTGTTTCCTCTGATGCTGTCAGCACAGTGGGATGAAGTTACATTCTCTAAAAAGGGTGGAGTGTATGACATTCCTTTTATGCTGACATTACAGTGCAATAATCCTTCGCATCGCATCTGTTATTCATTGAACGGGGCTACCCCGACGGCATCTTCGCATCTCTATACACAACCTTTGTTGGTAAACCGTCTTTTGTACTCCTCC
>CAJODA010000001.1:850-75679 GCA_905233745.1 uncultured Bacteroidales bacterium | reverse complement strand
GGTCTGCAAGATGACGGACGTAACTGGCTGCTTCCGGTGGATGTGGTATTGAACAGCCCTGCGGATTTGAGGCGTAATTGCATCGAAGGCCAGTGGTTGCTATCCAAACTTGAAGAGACAGATTGCGGGAATACCATAGTGGTGCTGGATGCCTGCCGTAATGAGAAACTGAACTGGACGCGCGGCATGACCGAAGGTCTTGTGAGCATGGAACCCTACAAAGGAATGTTGCTTGCGTACTCCACCCGCGCGGGCGAGATGGCACAGGACCTGATTAACGATAAACTGAGCAATGGGCCGTACGCAATGGCCTTGGTGAACTCGTTGAAAAAGCAGGATTTGACTTTGGATGAGCTTTTCAACGATGTGAAAAGTCAGGTAATTAAGTCCACAATGTCGTTACAGTCCCCCATACACATTAACGGGGCGGTTAATTCCATCTATTTGAATGGAAAAAATGCTTTCATGGATAGTTATGATGAGTCACAGCGTGCGCAATCCGCCACCCTTGATGATCTTCTTGTCATGGCTCAGGACGGGAATAAGGATGCACAATATTGGCTAGGCATGACGTATGAGTTCGGTTTGGGAGGATGCAAGCAAAACTACAAAGAAGCTGTGAGATGGTACACTTTTGCCGCCCAACGTGGACACGACGAAGCAGAGAACAAACTGGGCTCGTATTATTTTTGGATGAAAGACTATCCTGAAGCGTTACGATGGTTCAAGATGGCTGCCCAGGACGGAAATACAAATGCCCAGTACAATCTGGGCAAAATGTACATAAACAGTCTTTATGGCGTGACCGACTACAAAGAAGGTATCAAATGGTTGCAGACTGCTGCCGATGCAGGGCATTCCGATGCGCAATTCGAATTGGGACAATGCTATTACAATGGCATTGGTGTCGTTCAATATAGAACAGAAGCGGTGAAATATTTCAATCTTGCTGCTGAACAAGACCATACGGAGGCCCAGTATTACCTTGGACAATGCTATTTCAACGGAGAGGGAGTGCAGCAGGATTACGGTGAGGCAGTCCGCTATTTTCAAATGGCCGCCGAAGACGGCTCCCCTGATGCACAGTATTTCCTTTGCTACTGCTATGAGAAAGGATTCGGCGTGGAGCCCAATTCAGAAACAGCTTTGGAATGGTGTGAAAAAGCGGCTGCCCAAAATCACGAGAGAGCCAAAGCCAGATTGCATCATTTGCTTCAAAACAACAAATAATAATTTGACGGTTACAGATAATGTTTGGAAAATCCTCATATAGAATCTTGGCTGTACTGGTATTGTTGCTTGTGTTACATCTGTTTTCGACAGGATCTCTTTATGCCCAGAATGGGATACAAATGGCTTCGAAACAAATGAATTCGGGAGAAATGAACAGTCAATCTTTGCCCAATACCTCTTTTCCAACTCATGCATTACTATAATTCGGGTAATTTCTTTAATGCCAAGCAATTGTCGTATGGCTTGAAGGTGGGTACGATGAAAAATACAGGTTGGTTCTTAGGGTTGATGACAAATTTTAATTTTCAAGGCCCTTTCAATATTTGCAAAGAATCTCAAATTGAACCTAATACTGAATCCATTTCATATTTTGAAGGCCTCTTTGGTCTGACAGGACGTTACTACAGGCCTCTGTCATTCCATTTTGGATTGGGATATTTCTATCGTTCCTACAATTATAAGATGTTGAATGGAAAATGGGGACATTTTCCAGAAGATGTAAGTCATGGTCCTGTCGCGACGGCAGGCTTCATGTTCCATATCAAAGGTTTTGTCCTTATCGCTGAGTGTGTGACCAACTATAATATTTTATGCTATGACGTGACTCGCGCTTTTGGAGTCGGGGCCAAGTTGGGATTGGGTTTTTGTCTTCCGAATGGCAAGGAAAAGAAGAAACGAGCTGAAAATCAGTTGAATGTCATCATGCGTCCGTTTGTCCCGATGACATCTATGCCCGATGGTTTTGACAAATCCCAATTTGTTTCCCCGGATGTTTTCTTTTCCAAAACGGAAAGTGATAACTCAGAACCAGAAATCGACACGCCGACAACCCACGTTGCACAGGAACAAACGCAGCAAGCCCGACAACAACCATCTGCTGATTCGGTTGTGACTATTGTGGAAGATACGGTGGCTTTGTCTTCTGATTACTTGATACAGCCAGAAGTAGTAGATGAGCACAGAAGACTTGCAATCCTTATGACAGAGGATAGTGTAGAAGTCGCACCGCAGGAAGATGCTTATTCAGTGGAACTGACAAACCGCACTATTGACGATTTGATTAAAAGAACTGTACCTTGTGGAGAATTGAAGGTTAAGGATATTGACAATAACACCTATGGTACGGTCGCCATAGGGCAACAATGTTGGTTGAAAGAGAATCTGCGGACTACGCGCTATCCCGATGGTACTGTCATACCTATTTCTTTCAGTTCCGATACCCTTTATGGATGTCGGTATTTTCCGGGCGGAGACTCGGCTAATGTGGCTAAATTCGGTTATTTGTATAATTGGTTGGCTGTAGTGAAACAAACCTTTCCAGAGGTAGGTCAGGTGTCTGTCATTCAGGGAATCTGTCCTGACGGATGGCATGTGCCAGATGATACAGAATGGACACAATTCGAAGCCTTTGTTTCAAGTCAGAGCAAATGGATCTGTGACGAAAACAAATTGTTTGTGGCCAAGGCAATAGCGGCTACGCACGAATGGAACGAGTCTGACCAGCATTGTGCTATAGGCAATTATGTGTATGACAATAATATATCAGGTTTTTCCGCACTGCCTGCTGGAGCATTTTATGGACAGTTTGGTTTGGTCGGAAAGGGAATATGGTTCTGGACCTCCACGCGTGGAGTAGGGAACAGCGCGATTGATCGGTTCATGTTGTGGGATGAGCCCATCATCCGTAGAAATGACAAGGATTCCATTGCTGGAGGTTTTTCAGTTCGATGCATTAAGAATTAATTTTGTTACCACTATCCCCATCTTTTTTCTTCGGCATCCTTCCAGCCTTTTTCAATGCGGTGGATAGTATCCATTCAATCTGCCCGTTCGCGCTGCGGAACTCGTCCGCAGCCCATTTTTCAATGGCCTCGAATATCTCGGAATCAACGCGTAGGGCGAAATTTTTTTTCATAAAACGATATTTCCTGTTGAGACAAACAGCCGTGCGTCTTGCAAAAATTATTGATACAATGTTCCCGTGTTGATCACCGGCGATGCGGATTCGTCGGCGCAGAGGACCACCAGAAGGTTGGAGACCATGGCTGCCTTGCGATCCTCGTCCAATTCCACAATCTTGTCGTTGGAGAGTTTCTTCAGGGCAAGGTCCACCATGCTGACAGCGCCTTCCACAATCTTCTCACGAGCGGAGATGATGGCATCGGCCTGCTGGCGGCGCAGCATCACACTGGCAATTTCAGCGGCGTACGCCAAGTAGTTGATGCGAGCTTCCACTACCTCAATGCCGGCAATCTCCAAATGCCTGCGCAATTCTTCTTCCAGCCTGTCGTTGATTTCCTCGCCACCGGAACGCAGGGTCACACCCTGATCTTCGCGGTCCATGTTGTCGTAAGCATACATGCCCGCCACTTTGCGCAACGCAGCATCACTCTGCACCCGCACAAATGAGTCAAAACTCTTGACAGTCTTGATGGAATTCGCTGTGGTCGTGCTCCGGAAGTCAGAGTCAACCTCGAAGCATGCTTTGTAGGTGTCGCGGATTTTCCACACCAATACAAGACCGATCATGATGGGGTTGCCGTTTTTGTCGTTCACCTTGATCGGCTCCACATCCATGTTTTTCGCCCGCAGTGAAATTTTCTCTTTGCTGTAGAAAGGGTTGGCCCAGAAAAAGCCGTTCTGCTTTACTGTGCCGGAATATTTCCCGAAGAAGATGAGCACACGCGATTCGTTGGGCTGCACGGTCATGAATCCGGCCAGATGCAAGATGTACAGGAAAAGGAAAAAGATGCTTGACAGAACGGGAAGCAGGATCCAAGTCGTAGGTTCACCATCTGCATTAAACAAACACTCCAGCTTGCTGAATCTTACAACCAGCAAGATGAAAACTACCAGCATTGACAAGTTAAGGAAAAGATGAAGGAAACCGTTGTTTCCAGCGCCCATTGTTTTGTTGAATTCTTTGGATTCCATAATTATATGATTTGGATTTGTGTTTGAAAATAGTTTTAAAATGATATTATTATAATATCGCTGCAAAAATAATTTTTTTTTTATAATTCAAGTTGTGAGAATTCTTTTTTTTATTTTTGCCGCATCTTTATAACGACTATTCTTTTTCCTTATACGAATATTACAAACCCGGATGCGGAAACCCCGTCTTGCTATACAAACTTAAAACCTCTTTCCCCTTATGAAAATTGCCCTTTTTGCTGCTGTTCCCGATGAGGTTGGTTCCCTTGCCGATTTGGTGAATTTTACCGGAATCGGACGTGAGAATGCAACCTGTGCTATGATTCGTTTCATGAATCGCCATGCCGATGAAGATTTTATCATGCTCAATATTGGAACCGTGGGTTCCTATGACATGCCTGTGGGAACCATATTATGCATCCGGGAGATTCTTTCCGGAAGTTCGAGCTTCTATCCGAAAAAGATGTTGCCCGACTACTTTGATGTGCAGGCAGACGCTTCCGTGCGGGAGGCTACACTCTATTCGTCTGATAGTTTTGTGTCAACAACAGTCTTTACGGAGTCGTATTTGGATGATGTAAAGTCCAAAGTGGATTGTTTCGATATGGAATCGTCAGTTTTGATGTCGTTTGCCCAAGAAAATGGGAAAAAGTATGTTTCCTATAAGATTGTTTCCGATAACCTGGATGTCAGTTTGGAAGTTTGGAAACAGACGGTGCATGAATTGTCGAAGGCACTGGTGTTACATATCCAGCAGGTCCTGAAAGAGTTGGAACAGAATGGGAAGATTGAATTTTTGAAATAGCGGTTGCCCGAAGCAGGCATAGTTGTTCCCATGTCCCTTTTTTTGAGTATTTTTGCGGCTGCAAGTATGAGGCTTGCAAGTTGTTTATAATTTTTTTCCTTATGCGCAAATCATTACTTCTTACTCTTTTGTTCGCGGCAATTTTCAGTTTTGTCCGCGCTGATGGCGGCATGTGGCTGCCACTGTTTTTGAAATACAATGAGGCTGACATGCAGTCGCTTGGCTTCAAACTGACCGCTGAAGACGTTTACAGCGTAAACCATCATAGTATGAAAGACGCTGTTATGTTGTTCGGCGGCGGGTGTACCGGCGAACTGATTTCTTCCCAGGGATTGGTGCTGACCAACCATCATTGCGGATATTCCTATGTGCAGTCGCATAGTACGATGGAGCAAAACCATCTTCAAAACGGATTTTGGGCCAAAAATAAAAGCGAAGAGATCCCCATGGAAGGGCTTACAGTCACGTTTCTGGTCTATATGGAGGATGTGACAGAACAGGTGTTGAAAGATGTGAATGATGAGATGGACGAGGATGAACGTCGCATAATCGTCAATAACAGTATTAAGGATATAATAAAAGCAACCACTGAGAACACCACTTATAAAGCAACTATCAAGCCATTTTACTATGGCAATCAGTATTTTATGTTTGTTACGGAAACCTATAGCGATGTCCGTCTCGTGGGTGTGCCGCCAGAGAGCATTGGCAAGTTCGGTGGCGATAGTGACAACTGGATGTGGCCGCGGCATACGGGTGACTTCTCGCTTTGGCGCATATACACTGATAAGGATGGCAAACCGGCCGGTTATTCCCCGGATAATATCCCGATGGTGCCGAAGAAATACTTTCCTATCTCCATCAAGGGGATTGAAGAAAACGACTTTACATTGGTGTTCGGATATCCGGGCAGCACACAGCAGTTTTTGCTTTCCGATGGCGTGGATGTGGTGGCCAATGTGCAGAATCCCATTGCCATTGACGCTCGCACCATCCGTTTGGATGCCATGAAGCGCCAGATGAACCTTGATCCGCGCATCCGCCTGATGTATTCCGCCAAGGCCAACAGCATCTCCAACGGCTGGAAAAAGTGGCAAGGTGAGAGCAAAGGTATCCGCGAGTGCAATGTTATTGCCAAGAAACAGCAGGAGGAAGCAGAGTTCCAGTCCTGGGTCAATGCCGATCCCGACCACAATGGCCAATATGGCCAACTGCTCGATAAAATGAGACTTGCCTATAAGAACTATGCGGAATACACCAAAGTGACTACCTTCGTTAGCGAATGTGTCTTCGGTCCGGAAATCATCAGTAAAAGCGTGCACCCCTATTACAGACAGCTCGTTGTGCCCGCGCTGAATGGCGAGAATGCCAATCTGGAGAGCAACCGGCAGAAACTGCTTCAGAGCAACAGCACGTTCCGCGAAAGTTATTGCCCTGCCATTGACAAGGAGTGCTTCGTGGAGTTGCTTACCTACTATTTCACTAAGCAGGACCCGGCATTGATTCCCGCAAATCTTCGCAAATATGTGAAAGATGAGGCTGCTGTGCGTCAGATGATGGTGGATTTATGGAACAAGCAAGCTGCAACTGCGCCGTATTTCACGGATAATGAGAAATTTATAAATTTCATTAAGAAAGCTAAACCCAGCCAAATTGCTAAAACCGCAGATTCCGAATTGTTGAAACTCTATAGCATCATATTCGATGATTATCTGGTTGTCCATAATAAATACTTACTCTGTTATAAGCAGCTGAATTCATATTATCGGATATACGTCAAAGCCCTGATGGAAAAGGAAAAGGACCGTGTCTTCTATCCCGATGCCAATCTGACCTTGCGTGTCACGTATGGTCAGGTGAAGGGATTTAAACCTGTTGATGGCATACTATATAATTATTATACCACATTGGATGGTATTATCCAAAAGGAGGATCCCGATGTTTACGATTATAAGGTTGACCCGAAGCTGAAACAATTATGGGAGAAGAAGGATTATGGTCGATATGCCAACAAGAACGGAGAGCTTCCTGTTGCCTTTATTGCCAGCAATCATACTACAGGCGGAAATTCGGGAAGCCCGGTTATCAATGGGAATGGTGAGCTGATTGGAACCAACTTTGACCGCGTATGGGAAGGCACCATGAGCGATATCAACTATGATGTAAGCCGTTGCCGCAATATCAGCCTTGATGCCCGCTATTTTCTCTTCATCGTGGACAAGTTTGCCAATGCGCAGAACATCATTGATGAGATGGATATTGTAGAATAAAACTGAAAAAATTGAATATTTCTGCCAGTTTTATTGTTAAGACTGGCAGAAATTCTTTAAATCAGTTGTCGGTCAAAAGTGCTATCTTTAATATTAATTGCTTATATACAGATAGTTACACTTTATTTGGAATAAAAACGAGGGCCGTTTTTTCGAAGAAGTGATTATTTGAAAAAAAGTGTATATTTGCACCCTCAAAAAGAGGAGAGATGGCCGAGTGGTCGAAGGCGCACGCCTGGAGAGCGTGTAAGCGCCAAAAGCGCTTCCTGGGTTCGAATCCCAGTCTCTCCGCTGATATTGGGAAATATGATCTGTTAGCTCAGTTGGTTTAGAGCGCTTGCTTGACAGGCAAGAGGTCACAAGTTCAAATCTTGTACAGATCACACAAAAAAAAAGACGCGTCACAACGCGTCTTTTTTTTTGTTATTGGATTTTACTCTCCCTTTTCTTTCTGCTTCAGTTCATTTACATCTTTATATAGTGTGGGTAGGTTTTTGACGTAAATGAGCTCCTTCCATTTAGTCTGTGCATCGATGGCGGGAACACCGAACAGGGTGGTGCCCTCCTGATTCACGCTTTTGTCCAGTGCGGACAGCGCGTAAAGGATTGTGTTCTTTGCAATGTACAGATCTTTGTTGACGCAGGCCTTGGCCCAGATTTTACAGTCGTCATCAATGTAGGTGCATCCGGCAATTCCGCTTTGGGCGCCCAGCAGGACTCGCTTGCCAATGTGAGTGTCATGGCCCACTTGTACCAGATTGTCGAATTTGGTGCCGTCGCCGATGTAGGTGGTCCCGGAAACGCCCTTGTCAATGCAGCATCCGCAACCGATCTCCACATCATTCCCAATCAAAGTCTTTCCACAAGATTCCAGTTTCACCCATTTGTCGGGACGTTTTTGGAAATAGCAGGCGTCACCGCCTATGGTGCTGTTGGAGTGGATGACGACATTATCACCAATGACGGTGTCTGCATATATGCTGACATTGGAGTGAATCAGGCAGTTCTTGCCGATTTTCACATTCTCTCCGATGAACACAAGCGGTTGGATGACGGTGCCCTCGCCGATTTCGGCGGTCGGATGGATATTGCTGTTTTGCGGTGTGAAGTGGATGAAACTCTTGACCACATTCAGATAGTCCGTCAGGGGGTCTTCACTGATGAGCAGCACTTTGCCTTCCGGACAAGGCAGGTCAGACTGGTTGATGATGATGAAAGTGGCCTTGCTCTCCAGCGCGCGCTTGTAGTATTTGTTGCAATCCACAAAGGTCAGGTCTCCCTTCTCGACGGAGTGCAACTCATTGATACCTGTAACCTTTCCCGGCACTTCGCCGAGCGTGGTGACAGGACGTCCTATCAGGCGGATTATTTCATCTAAAGAAAGTGGGGAGGGGAATCTCATTTATTCCTTAACTCTTTCTGAATATTTGTTAGTACGAGTGTCAACTTTGATTTTCTCACCGGCGTTGATGAAAAGGGGCACATAAACTTCTGCACCGGTCTCAACAACAGCTCTCTTCAGTGAGTTGGTGGCGGTATTGCCTTTCACGCCCGGGTCGGCTTCAATAATCTCCAGGTCAACGAACGGAGGAAGCTCGCAAGTGAGCGGGGTGTCGGTGTCTGTGTGATACATAATCTCCACGGTCTGGCCTTCTTTCAGCAGATCAGGATTGTTGATCAAGTCCTTTTCAATGGTAAGGGGCTCGAAAGTCTCTGCGTGCATGAAGTTGTAGGTGTTGGCGCCCTCCTTGTAAGAGAAGATGTAAGGACGACGCTCTACGCGAGCCAAATCGATCTTGATGCCGGCGTCAAAGCGGAATTCCTGTACTCTGCCAGATTTGATGTTTTTCAGTTTGGTACGTACAAAAGTATTGCCCTTGCCCGGTTTTACGTGCAGGAATTCAACAATAGTCCACAATTCATTGTTGTACACAATACAAAGTCCGTTTTTAAAATCAGCTGTTGTTGCCATGTTTATTAATTAAGTTTATATATAAAAATAACAGGCTGCAAAAGTACGTTTTTTTTCGTTACGTTTAACTTTGCGGCCTGTATGTTGCTAAAACGCTGTAACTCTGACGGTTGTTATTCGATAACCACTTTGTTCTGGGCAATCAGCTTTCGGAGATTGATAAGGGCGTATCGCATACGTCCCAAAGCTGTGTTGATGCTCACTCCCGTGATTTCGGAGATTTCCTTGAAACTGTAGTCCTGATAAATGCGCATGACCAGAACCTCCTTCTGCTCCTGCGGGAGGAACTCGATGACGTGGTGCAGGTCGTCATAGATCTGTTCGCGTATCATCTTCTGCTCAACGGAGTCCTCGTGTGTGCTGATTACGTCGAAGATGTCAAAACCACTGTCGCCGCTGTCAAAAACCGGCATGCGCTGCACTTTTCTGTAGTGGTCAATTTTAAGGTTGTTGGCAATACGCATAATCCATTGGAAGAATTTCCCCTCCTCGTGGTAGTTTCCAGACCGGATAGTGTTGATGACTTTAATGAAGGTGTCCTGGAAAATATCCTCCGCAAGTTCTTTGTTTTTCACAGAGAGCATAATATAGGAGAACAGGCGCTTTTCATAGCGTGCTATCAATGTTTTCAATGCTTGCTCGTCTCCGATTTGATAATTTGCTATCAACTCGTTATCGCTAAGTTTAACGGTCTTCATAGAAAACTCCTTTCTTTATATGTGTGAATGTTAAGAAAGTAGATTTATGTCGATAGCTGGTCTCCTTATATTTTGGTCTATAATCAGATTAATTAACAGCGGCAAAGATACAATAATTTTTTACAGTACGTCTTTTTTTCACATCTTTTTTTTATTTTATCACAATAATCTGTTTGTTTTTATGTTTAAAACATTTAGAATCAGTATGATATAAAAATTTCATTTTTTGCATTTTTTTAATTGGAAAAAGATATTTGGAAATCACCCTAAAAAATTGTATTTTTGCACGTCAATAAAATGTCAATGGCATCGTTTGAAAGTTTATATAACAAAATTGAATATAACGTAAAGGCGGCGTTGTTGAAAACGGCAGAACTGCAGCGGGAGAATGCTGAGTTGAAGGATCGCAATGCGGAACTGGAAAAGGAGGGGGCGATGCTGCGCAGACAGCTGGATGAATTGACGGAAAGATTAAAATTAATTGTTATAACAAAAACGGTTTTTAATAAGAAAGACAAGCAAGAAACAAAGAAGCAAATAAATGATTGGGTGCGGGAGATAGACAAGTGTATTAATCTGCTCACGAACAAATAAAATGGATGACGGTCGTATAAAAATCACAATACAGGTGGCGCAACGCCCGATGACTGTGACAATACAGAAGGAATGGGAACACTATTTCCGTGAGGCAGAAAAAATAATCAATGACAGTTTTTTGGAATTTGCTAAAAAATGGACATATACAGACCAGCAGGATTTACTGTCCAAGATTTTGGTCGATTTTGTAGTGAAGTGGTTGGCTGACGAGGAGAGATTGAAGGGTTTTGACGAGGAGGTGGTGCCGATGATGGAGTCGCTTAAACAGCTGACAGACAAATTTGAAGTTGATTAGTTCGTTCTTTGAAATACCCATCCCGCATAAGTTCAGATACGTTTGTTAAACTCAACACATTTTCAAACGAAGGGGACGCTTGATTTGCCTAGAACAGGCCCGAATCCGTAAGGATGGCTTTCCAGCCCGGGGAAGCGCGAAGTGAGTCGGCACCTTCATCTTATCTATTAGGAGTTTTTCGAAACCCTATGGAACTTATGCGGTTTTTTTTGCTTTGCGATGAGATGAAAGATTAACGATTAGAGATTATCATTTAAACACTTAAACAACAAATAACTACACTATATGACAGTACTAAAGATTATGATAGGCTTGGTGATTGGCGTTGCAGTCGGTCTGGCTTTAGCCTATACGTTACTTAAGAACCAACTTACGAAAGCGGGGCGTGAGGCCCTGAAAAAGGCAGAAGAAGATGGAGAATTGCTGAAAAAAGAGAAGATTCTCCAAGCTAAGGAGAAATTTCTCCAATTGAAAAGCGAATATGAGAAGACCGTTCACGACCGAAACCAGCAGCTCTCCTCGGCAGAGAACCGTATCAAGCAGAAAGAGAGTTCGTTAGGTCAAAAGATGGAAGAGCTGAATCGCAAGACGGCTGAAAACGCCGCCATGAAAGAAAATCTCAACAAACAGCTGCAGGTTACGGCTCAAAAACAGAAGGAGCTCGATGAGCAAACCAACATCCAAAAAGCCAAACTGGAGTCCATAGCTGAACTTACATCAGATCAGGCTAAGGCTCAGTTGATTGAGCTGATGCGCGATGAAGCCAAGGCAGACGCCATGGTAATGATTCAAGAGATTGTGGATGAGGCCAAGAATACGGCCAATCTTGAGGCTAAGAAAGTGGTGGTGAATGCTCTGCAACGAACCGGCGTAGAGGCTGCCATCGAAAACACCGTTTCAGTTTTCAATATTGAAAACGATGAGATTAAGGGCCGTATCATCGGACGTGAAGGTCGTAATATCCGTACGCTTGAGAATCTGACCGGCGTTGATGTCATCATTGACGACTCACCGGATGCAATCCTGCTTTCCAGCTTCGATCCAGTGCGCCGCGAAATCGCCCGACTCTCCCTGCAAAAGCTGGTCTCCGACGGACGTATCCACCCTGCCAGAATTGAGGAAGTGGTGGCCAAAACAAAGAAACAGATTGAACAGGAGATTGCCGAATTGGGTAAGAGAACCTGCATTGATTTGGGTATCAACAATATGCCACATGAGCTGATGCGTATGGTCGGCAAGATGCGTTACCGCTCATCATACGGTCAGAACCTTCTGCAACATGCCAAGGAGGTTGCCAATCTCAGTGCCACCATGGCTGCAGAATTGGGACTCAATCCGAAGTTGGCCCGTCGTGCCGGTTTGCTCCACGATATCGGCAAAGTGCCAGATATGGAGCCGGAATTGCCGCATGCGCTCTACGGAGCCCGTCTGGCCGAACAATACAAGGAGCGCCCAGAGATTGTGAATGCCATCGGCGCACACCATGACGAGATGGAGATGACCTCTTTGATAGCCCCTATTGTCCAAGTCTGTGACGCCATCTCCGGTGCCCGTCCAGGTGCCCGTCGCGAGGTGGTGGAGGCTTACATGAAACGTCTCAATGATCTTGAAAACCTCGCCTTGACGTATCCGGGTGTGGTTAAGACTTATGCTATTCAGGCTGGCCGTGAACTCCGCGTGATTGTTGGTGCCGAGAAGGTCTCCGATGCTGAGGTGAACCAGATCTCTCTCGATCTCTCCAAGAAAATTCAGAATGAGATGACCTATCCTGGACAAATCAAGATAACCGTCATCCGCGAGACTCGTTCAGTCAATTATGCCAGATAATTCATGATGGAAGAAGAACCGAAACCGAAAAACCGTACCAAGTTGTTTGTCTTGGTGTATGGGGCAACCCTGTTGTTGTTCCTGGGCTATTTCTTTTTCATCTCCGATCATAATATTAAAACCCATCGGGAGTTGAACAAGAAGATTGACAACTTGGAGGAGAAGATTATCTATACAAAGAATCAGGTGGGGAATGCCTACACCTTTGAACAACTCTATGCGGATTCGGTTCTTTTGGAGAAATATGCCCGCGAGCATCTGAATATGCACAAGCCCGACGAGGATGTCTTTATTCTAATTCATGAATAGGCTATGAAGATTCTGATTGTGAACGGAGTTAATCTGCAACAGCTTGGCAGTAGGGAGGTGAACATCTACGGTTCGCTCTCTTTTGAGGAGTATTTGTCCGTGCTCCGGAGCAGGTACCCGTCCGTGCACTTCGACTTTTACCAATCGGATGTGGAAGGTGAACTGGCTAACAGGGTGGCCAGTGCTGTCGGGTATGGCGGGATTGTCCTTAACGCAGGAGCTTTCACGCACTCTTCCATGGTGTTGGCGGATGCCGTGCGCATGTGCGCCTGCCCTGTGATTGAGGTCCATATATCCAATCTTTTCGGACGGGAGAACTATCGTCGCAATTCGCTGCTATCATCCTGTTGTGCCGGTTTTATCGCCGGATTCGGGCTGGATGGATACCGCCTTGCCGTGGAGGCAATTCTTGAAAAAAATTCTGCGCCTCGTTAAACTATATTTTTTTATTTTTGTCTCACCGAATGTTTTTTTTACTAACATATTTTTCAATCTTAAAATAATCCGAAGTTATGAAAAAATTACTCAGCCTCTTAATCGTTATGGCTTTCGTTTTTTCTGCTGCTGCGCAGGATAGTGGCGCAGAAAAAGCTCCAAAGAAAGTGAAAGAACCTGAAATCACTTTCGAGTCTCTGGTACATGATTATGGTAACATTATGCAAGGCGACAATGGTACTTGCGAATTTGTGTTCAAAAACACGGGCAAGGCTGATCTTCTCCTTACCAATTGCAGGTCCAGTTGCGGCTGCACCGTTCCCGAGTGGCCGAAGGATCCCATTCCTCCCGGCAAAAAGGCTACCATCAAGGTGAAGTACAACACCCAGCGTGTCGGCGCCATCAACAAGTCTATAACAGTTGAATCCAATGCCGTGAACAACCGTGTGGTGCTGAACATTAAGGGTAATGTTGCAGCTAAGCCTGTTGAGGCCGCTCCAACTACGAACGACAGCTCACTGAAAGAGGCAAACCAGTAAAAATCCCCCTAAGATGAAAAAGTTGATTGTCCTGTGTCTGATGATTGGCAGTATCATTGCCGCCCAGGCGCAGACCTCAAAGGCCGCTGAGCCGTATAAAGGGACAAATGCTGAAATCAAGTTTGAGAAATTGAGTGTGGATTTCGGTACGCTCAAGGTGGGTGATGTGAAAACCGTTAACGTCACCTTTACGAATGTCGGAAAGAAACCCTTGATTTTGGATGATGTGATTTCCTCGTGTGACTGTACCACAGTGGATTGGTCGAAGCAACCCATAATGCCCGGCAAGAAGGGTACCATCAAGGCTACCTATACGGCTAAGCATACTGGGTTGATCAGTAAACGCCTTACGGTTTTATCTAATGCCAATACCGATAGGGTAATATTGCAATTGAAAGGGGAGGTTAAGTAGCCTCTCCCTTTCATCCCCGGGGTCGTTTGGTTTTGACAGCAAGTTCGGGGGATTGTAAGCAGGCCGGAGTTTGTGGGCCGATTCCGTTAAAAGTTAACCCTCAAAGCCAATAAACGGCGAAAATTCTTATGCATTCGCAGCGTAACCGTTGCGGATCCCGCCGCGCAGACAAGGTCTGTAGCCGCGGGCGCTTCCCCGGAAGTTTCTCGGTCCAACGTCCGGTCAGAAGTGTCATAAAAGGACAGATAGCGAGCGCAGGCTTCGATGCGTGAGTGAAATTTTCAGAAGATAAGCTGCCGCGAGGTTTGTCTCGTACCATGCGGTGGCCGACAAGCAAACGAAGACTAAGCTTGTAGAAAGCAATCTTGCGGCATGTTTGGACGGGGGTTCGACTCCCCCCGGCTCCACAGTAAAGCATCCTTCTCATGAAGGATGTTTTTTTATGCCATCTTATTCCTGAACGCGATATCTGGGAATCGGCTTTATGAACAAATCGGATATTTTGTAGGGCCGGTACTCGTCCAACCACCGGAATCCCAGAAGTTTCCGGTTCTTCTCTTCAAATTGGTCGTCCGGATAAATCTTGCCGTCCGGCTGGTCATAAAACCGGATTTGGCTAACTTTGTTGTCTTCCAGGTATATGCTCATCTCACTGGTGATGGAGGTGTTGATGCCGATAAGGGAGCTGTCCTCTTCCTGAAGGTAATATATACATTCGGCATTATTGGATATGTCAACTTTATATAGGGCTTTGTTCCTGATATATCCTGTAATGTTGATGCCTTTTATCTGATTGAAATCGGTGTTTTCATAGATTCCTCCTACAATGAACCCAGACTTGCAGAGGTCCAGGCGCATGTTCGTGGAATCCAAAATGGTGAAATGGATTGTGTCAGCGGAAAGCTGGAATTCCTCTGACCAGACAGCCGGATTGAAAAACATGGTGGCGAGTGAGTCTTTTACAATGTACATCAGTGAGTCGCAGGCACCCTGAAGATCTTTACGATAGAATTTCACCTTGTTAAAGGCGGACATCCATTGGGCGTTCTGGGAACTGTCGAACAGAACCTTAAGCGTGTCGGCGTGCAGGAAGAGCGAGTCGTTGTTGTCATCAATGATGATGAGCAAGGTGCTGTCGGTGACATAGGAAATGCCGCCGTTCTCATGATGTTCCATGTAGTTCCCTTTGAGAACGTATTTCTGTACAGTGTCAATAAGGGTGACGTTGTTCCAGGCTTGTCCGAAATGATTCCATTTGTCATATCGGGCGGAGTCTGCGTAGAGAATCTGTCCCTTGTTGTGCAACTGGACCTCTCCGGTCAGCAGGGAGAGCTCGTTGTCGGTGTCATACCATCCGGAGTTGGTGTATATCTCGCTGCTGTCCTCTTTGGCTAACATGTGCGTCGGGGATATGAAAAAGGCTATTTTGCTTTGGGCGTTGTATCGGAGGGAGTCGCAATTCATGAGGTAATTATTGCTTCGCAGCACAACATCCCCATTCACGAAAGCGTCATCGCTTTTGGTAAAATATCTCCCGGTATTGCTGGTAAGGGTGTCCTCCTCATTGAAAAGTTGCCCGCCGGTCAGATAATACCCCATGTCATGGTTCAAATCATATATGAGACTGTCGGTGAGCAAGTATGCGTTTTTATGATCCAATCTGACGTCATGCGCAATGGAAGCCACTTTGGAATTGCCGTCATAATATGCTTTTCTTCCACATAAGGTTACGGAGTCACCAACCCGGATCCGTACTTTGTCGCCGAAAGCGATGATGTAGTTTTCTCTTTCGTATAGATAAGCGCTGTCGCAATAACCTCTGATGTTGTCCTGGGCGAAAGCCACGTTCCCGATCAGTCGTTGCGCACCGGGCAAAAGCACTTCGTCATACAGTCCTATGTCTGCCCTGTATTGAATCTTACGATTCCCCTGGGCGGCCAGACTGATGGCAAAAGCGCAAAGCAGTATGCAGATGAGGGTCGGTTTGAAGAGGCGCATGACTATGGTATCAGGGTGGAGTCCACCGTTTGGGAGACTATCCGGTCTTCTTTATACGTGATTTCCTTGTAGATTTTGCCGGAAGGGGTGTAATAGGACTCTTTTCCGTCTTTTTGGTTGTTGCGGTAATGGATGACTTCAGATACGTTTCCGCGTTCGTCGTAATAGGTGAGTTCGCCATCTCCGGCATTGAACTGTCCTTCCCCTACCACAACTCCCCGGTCGTCGTAATAGGTCCATTTTCCGTCAAAAAGATCGTTCTTGAAACCGCATTCCGCCTTTAACTGGCCGTTAACATGGTATTCCAGGTGAGGACCGTTTTTCTTTCCGCGCACGTATGTGGTCTCTTGTCTCTTCTCTCCGTTAGGCAGGAACATGGTCTCCACGCCCTCTATTGAGTCGTTAACATAAATGCAATGAGTTTCCAGATTGCCGTTTTCAAAGTAACGGTAGAAATGACCGTTTCGTTTTCCATTCTTCATCTCAACTTCAATCTCCACGGTGTTAGGACTGCGGAACATATACACACTTTTCCCATGCTCTTTTCCGAATTTGTAATGGATGATGGACTGAAGGCGCCCGTCAGGGTAGTAGCTCTTCTCGGTTTTGGTGCAGGAGGAGAGGGTGATAGCAGCCAAGAAGGCAATAAGGGTTATGAAGATTCTTTTCATGTCGATTGTGTTTGGGCGGCAAAATTACAAAATTAAGTTCCAAATCACAACAGAAAAGTTCACAACTGGCAGAAGGACATGAAAAAACTCCTTCTGCCAGCTGCGAGCAAGTGCAGGTCTTTAATAGAGGACGAGTTTCTTTTGTATGGTTCCGTTGGGTGTGTCGGCTTTTAGGAAATAGGTTCCGCGAGGAAGGTCGGACACGTTGTATGTGCGTTGGGTCGGATTGTTCCACGTCCGCACAGTTTGTCCGATAATGTTATAGAGAGTCAAGGCTCTCACCGTGTTTCTTCCCTGGTGTACTGAGAATGAAGTTTTGGCGGGGTTGGGGTAAATGCTGAAAGTCTCCGGAAAATATGTGGCTACGGATGTGCTGTCCCCGTCCCCATTGCCGTTGTATTGGGTGATCTTGATGTTGTTGAGTTGGGTGTTTCCCTTGGTGGAACTCTCCAGCCTCCAACGCAAGTGGCGGGCGTTGTGATCGGTGATGACATAGGTGAAGCGGGTGTACTCGCCTACGGTGATGTCGTCACTGAAGAGGGTCGCCAGTGTGGTCCAGTTATGCCCGTCAGTGGAATAGCTTACGGTAAAGGTTATGCCCTCGTAGGCGGCGGGATTCGAACCGCCGTTCACTCCTTTCAGTTCAAAGACAAGTGTGTCGGGTGCGCTGTCCAGATGCGCCACCAGGCTGGCCTCTCCGGCGTGCGATGTCTCAAACTTGGCGGAGCCGTCAGCATAGGATGACCCCAAATGATAGCCTCTGAAACCGTGCAGCGTGGTGATGTCCAAACGGGTGGCGCTGCTGTTGTTGGAGATGTCGAATGGCAGCTCCACCAGCGAGTTGGTGTCCAGAATCGTGTATGTGGCAGTCGCCACCTCGCTGTCGTACATGTTGGCTCCGGTGGCGATGGCCTTGAGTGTTACGCTAGAGTTGATGGTCAGAGGTCCCATATATTGGTTGGCGCGGTCAGCCGGAGCACTGTTGTCAAAGGTGTAGTATATCACAGCGCCTGGGGTGGCGGAGGTTATGGTGACCGTCTTCGGTTCATAGTAGGTGCCACCACCAGGGGAGAACGTGGGTTTTGCGACGGTTTCCAGCACGGTCTCTTCACCCACTACAATGGCGATGTCGTCCAGACGATAGTCCACATGGGCCAAATTGGAGAAGCGAATATGAAGATTGCCGGTCGATGGGATGTTAAGGTAACGCACGCGCCGCCACCCGGATGTTCCGGTCCCGGAGGGCATTGTGTCGGAGAGGAATACGCGAGTCCAGACCAGGCTGTCTTCTGAAACCTCCACGACGAAGTTGCTGCCGTTTTCGGCATTGGTTTTCCGCAGACCGCAGTACAGGGACAGGTCGGAATAGCCGGCGGTGTTGAGACCCGAAATCATGAACCACTTCACCGTGTCGTTAATCATCACGTTGCCGCCTCCTGAAGCCAGTCCGTAGCTGTTGGAGGCACTGGAGGTGCGCACGTCGCAGGTGCCGTCACCGGTGTAGATTACGGTGCGGTTCTGCCATCCAGTGTAGTTTTGGATTAGTGTGTTGGCGGTCGGGGTGCCGAAATTTTCCGCGTAAAGAATGGTCTGTGAAAATGTAGGAGAGAATACAGTCAAACATAACATCATAGTATATACGATGTTAAGAAAAAATGAATTTTCTTTCATTGCATTTGTTTTTAATAGGTTGATAAAAATGCAAGACAAAGTCTTGCGGTGATTTGTCTTATGGATTTGCGTTTCAAAATCGCTGCAAAAATACAAAAATAATCAAAGGTTAATTATTTTTCAACGGAATAATAAAAAAAAGGCTTGGAGGCCTAATTCATGCCTCGTGATTTCTTGATACGCTCGTATGCTTCGTTCACTTGGGCGAATTTGATTTCGGCTGCTTTGCGCACGTCTTCGCCAAGATGGCTGACCTTGTCTGGATGATGCTTTTTTGCAGCAGCACGGTATGCTTTTTTTACCTCATCGTCGGTAGCATCGGGAGAGACCTCCAGAATTTTGTAGTCATTTTCAAGCGTAGACCGGTTTTCGGTTCTGCTGGAAGAATAGCCGCCATAGCTTTGCTGGTAATCGCCGTATGAGTACCCGCCGGCTTGCTGGTATCCTCCATAGAAGGATCCCATAAACATGGATTTTACAGCTTCAAAATTGCTTTGGCTTACACCGCACAAGTCGGAGATGTATCGGATGGCGTCCAGCTCCTCCTGTCTCATTTCACCGTCGGCTTGGGAGAAACCGAAAAGGAACTGCAGTATGATCAGTTTTTCATAGATGGTGGCATGCTGCCGGAGGTCTGCGCAGACGGTGGAGATGTCCACGTTGGAGTTCAGAATGTCACGAAAGCGCAGCATGGCGGCTTGTGCGGATTCCGTTCCAAGGTCATTGATGAGGAACTGGCGCACATATTCCATTTCTGAGCGAAGAAGGCGGTTGTTGTCCGCTTTGGCGACGTACGCCGCCAAAATCAATTTATAGTCGGTGAAGTCTTTAGACTTGAAATACTGTTGCTGTCTCTTTGCCCTGATACGATTTATAGCCGTATCGATGAACGAACCGAGCAGAAAACCAAAGAATGCGCCTGCCCATCCATCGTAGTATATGCCTAGGATGGTAAAGATAATGCTGAAAGTTCCGGTGAAAAAGCAGCCCATAAAAACAGTTTGGAGTTTAGAGTTGATAGTTTAGAGTTACCATACGAAGGCGTTGTCATTGAACCATTTTCTGTGGGCCTTGAGTACCTGTTCGATGACGTCGCGGGCGGCGCCGGCGCCACCGGGGCGGGGGGAGATATAGTCGGCAATCTCTTTGATCTCGTCTGCGGCATCTGCCGGACAGCTTCGGATGCCGGCGAGCAACATCATCTTGTAATCGGGGATGTCATCTCCCATGATGAGCACTTGCTCAGCCTTGAGGTTGTGTTTTTTCAAGTATTCATGAAACATCACGACCTTGTCGCTCACTTTCAGGTACATCTCCATGCCGGGGAAGTCCTTGTAGCGCAGGCGCATGGATTCGGCATATCCGCCGGATATGACAGCAACATTGTATCCATTGCGAAGCGCATACTGTAAGGCGTAGCCGTCCTTGACATTGGTGGCACGCACCTGCTCGCCGTCTTTCTGCACATAAACCTTCCCGTCAGAGAGCACACCGTCGAAATCGAAAATGAAGGTGTTGATGTTCTGTAGCTTATCGTTAAGTTCAGTCATATTTGGGGCGGATTATTCGGTGATGGCCTTTTTGTTCACAATCACAATCTCCTCTTTCAGGTCGTCGTAGTCGAGGTCAACGATAGAGCCTTGCGGTAGAGTCTGGTTCAGAATCTCTTCGGCCAGCAAGTCTTCAACACCCTTTTGGATGGCCCGCTTGAGCGGACGTGCACCGTAGTTGGCGTCCCAGCCCGTCTCTGCCAGGTGGTTCTTGGCTTTATCGGTGACGTGGATTTCAATGCCCAGATCTTTCACCCGGCTGATGACTTTCTTGAGTTCGATGCCGATAATCTGGATGATTTCTTCCTTGCCCAGACTGTTGAAATAGATGACGTCATCCACACGGTTGAGGAACTCGGGCGAGAAATTAGCCTTGAGGGCTTTTTCCAGGATGCCGTGCTCCACTTTGTTTTGAGCCGCCTTGGTGGCTTCGGTGTTGAATCCGACGCCGGTGCCGAAGTCTTTCAATTCGCGCGTGCCGATGTTGGATGTCATGATGAGGATAGTGTTCTTGAAATCAACTTTTCGGCCCATGCCATCGGTAAGCTGGCCTTCGTCGAATACTTGGAGCAGGACGTTATAGACATCGTGGTGGGCTTTCTCAATCTCGTCAAGCAGGACGATAGAGTAGGGCTTGCGGCGCACTTTTTCGGTGAGCTGTCCGCCCTCTTCGTAACCCACATACCCCGGAGGCGCGCCGATGAGGCGTGACACGGTGTGCTTCTCCATATATTCGCTCATGTCTATGCGGATGATGGCGTCTTGGGAATCGAACAGATATTCGGCCAACACTTTGGCGAGATAGGTTTTGCCCACACCGGTAGGACCAAGGAAGATGAAAGTGCCGATAGGTTTGTTGGGGTCTTTCAATCCGGCGCGATTGCGACGGATGGCCTTGGCGATCTTGATGATGGCGTCGTCCTGTCCTATGACAGTGCCTTTGAGTTCATCAGCCATGCGCATGAGGCGCTCGCCTTCATTTTTGGCGATGCGCTGCACAGGTACACCCGTCATCATGGCGATAACCTCTGCCACGGTTTCCTCGGTGACTGTCGGACGTTGGAGATCCGACTGGGTTTCCCACTCCTTCTTCAGAGCGGTGAGCTTGTTCTCCAGCTGTTTGATTTGGTCGCGATAGCCGGCGGCGGCATTGTATTGCTGCCCTTTGATGGCCTCGGATTTGAGTTTCTCGAAGTCGGCAATCTCCTTCTCCACGTCAAGAAGCTCTTCGGGCACATGGATGTTTTGGATGTGCAGGCGTGCGCCGGCTTCGTCCAGAGCATCAATGGCCTTGTCCGGCAGGCAGCGGTCGGAAATGTACCGGTTGGAGAGGGTGACGCAGGATTTGATGGCCTCGTCACTGTATCTTACCAGATGATGGTCTTCGTATTTGTCCTTGATGTTGTTCAGAATATCAATGGTCTCCTCTGGCGTGGTGGGGTCGAGGATGATTTTTTGGAACCGGCGTTCCAATGCGCCATCCTTTTCGATGAATTCGCGGTACTCGTCGAGGGTGGTGGCCCCGATGCATTGCAACTCGCCACGGGCCAGAGCGGGTTTGAAGAGGTTGGAGGCATCCATGCTGCCGGGAGAGTTGCCGGCGCCCACCATGGTGTGCAACTCGTCGATGAAGAGGATGACGTTGGGACTCTTCTCCAGCTCGGTGAGAATGGTCTTGACACGCTCCTCAAACTGCCCGCGGTACTTGGTGCCGGCTACCAATGAGGCCATGTCAAGGGCCACAACGCGTTTGTTGATGAGCGTGCGTGACACGTGCCCCTGCACAATGTTCATGGCCAAGCCCTCGGCCACGGCGGATTTGCCGACGCCGGGCTCGCCGATGAGCACGGGATTGTTTTTCTTGCGGCGGCTCAGAATCTGGGCGATACGCTCCAGCTCCTTCTGACGGCCCACGACGGGGTCGAGCTTGCCTTCGGCGGCGAACTTGGTGAGGTCCTTCCCGAAACTGTCCAACATCGGCGTTGCCGATCCCTTGGAACCCTCTTTGGAGGCGCGGGCAGAGAATCTTCTGTCCTCCTCTTCGTCGATTTCGTCCTCCGGAGTCATAAGCGATTCCGTGCGGCCGGCACCCATGTTCAGCTCCTTTTTCACCTCGGCGGAGAAAGAGGCGTAGGACAATCCTGCCCGCACCAAAAACATCTTCACCACGTTGGATGCGTCATTACGTCCGTCGCGCAATACGGCCAGTATGAAATG
Source organism: uncultured Bacteroidales bacterium (assembly GCA_905233745.1). Lineage (GTDB taxonomy): Bacteria > Bacteroidota > Bacteroidia > Bacteroidales > WCHB1-69 > F23-D06. The sequence goes on along the minus strand of CAJODA010000001.1, from coordinate 53,246 downwards.
GAAAGACTCCACCACATCACTTCTGAACTCTTTTGATATGAGGTAAGATAAACGCAAAGTATTGTCTGTCTGTGTGTTGAATCTGATATCGGCGGCATCCAACTCAACCTTGTTTTCATTGCTGTCGATAAGCTCTTCAATCTTGGTGCGCAAGGCGTCGATGTCAATCCGGTAGATGTTGAGCAGATTCTTTGTGGTGCTCTCGTTGGGGTAGCGAAGGATAGCCACGGTGAGATGCTCTATGCCGATGTTAGGGGAATGGTAATATGTTGCGATTTTGCCGGACTCCTCCAGCGCATAATTCATTTCGTCTGAGTACTTGATTTCCATTTTAAAAAATTTGCGGCAAAAGTACAAAAAAAATGGAGATTCTGTCAGGGTGCGCAAGCCGGTCGTCTCCCCGAATGACAGTTGGCCGCGTGGTGTGGAATATCAAAAAAAATGAGCGGGATTATGGCGGGGTTCCAAAATTTTTAGTATTTTCGTGCCTTATTTGTGTAAAAACCAACTATCTTATATACAATAATTTAGAAGAAACTAAAAATCGACAAAATGACAGAAGAAGAAACTTTAGGAGAGAAAATTGTGCAAGTTGACATCGAGAATCAGATGAAAACGGCCTACATAGACTACTCTATGTCCGTTATTGTGTCTCGTGCTCTGCCCGATGTTCGCGACGGTCTGAAGCCTGTTCAGCGCCGTATTATCTACGCCATGTGGGATATGAACATCATCTCTTCCCAACCTTATAAAAAGTCCGCCAGAATTGTCGGTGAGGTGCTGGGTAAGTACCATCCCCACGGCGATACGGCGGTTTACGATGCTATGGTCCGTATGGCTCAACCGTGGTCGCTGCGCTATCCTTTCGTGGATGGTCAGGGTAACTTCGGTTCTGTGGACGGCGACAGCCCGGCCGCTATGCGTTACACTGAGGCCCGTCTCCGCAAGTCGGCTGAGGACATGGTGGCGGACATCGAGAAGGACACCGTGGACATGAGTCTCAACTTCGATGACTCTATTCCCGAACCAACCGTGCTCCCCTCCAAAATCCCGAACCTGCTGGTGAACGGTGCTTCCGGTATTGCTGTGGGTATGGCAACCAACATGGCTCCGCACAACCTTGGCGAAGTATGTGACGGTATTTGCGCATACATCGACAACAATGAGATTACCATCCCTGAGCTTATGCAGTATATCAAGGCACCCGACTTTCCGTCAGGATGCGTGATCTACGGCTGCCAGGGTGTCCAAGAGGCCTTCAACACCGGCCGCGGCAGAGTCGTGATGCGCGGACATGCCGAAATAGAAACCGACAAGAACCGCAATCGTATCATCGTGACTTCCCTCCCGTATATGGTCAACCCCTCGGATATGATCAAGCATACTGTGGATTTGGTGAAGGATGATAAGATTGTGGGAATCACCAATATCGAGAATCTGAGCAACAAGCGCAACGGCACCCGCATTGTGTATGATCTTCGCAAAGATGTTGTGCCTGAGGTGGTGCTGAACAAGCTGTACCAGATGACCGCATTGCAATCCGCTTTCAGCGTGAATAACGTGGCTCTCGTCAACGGACGCCCGATGACGCTGAATCTCAAGGATATGATTGTGGAGTATGTGAAACACCGCCATCAGGTGGTCATTCGTCGTGCGCAGTTCGATCTCAAGAAGGCCCAGGCCCGTGCCCATATTCTTGAAGGCTTCCTGAAGGCGCTGGATATCATCGATGAGGTAATCGCCTTGATCCGGGCTTCGCAGACCGTACAGGAGGCTCAGAACGGTCTGATGGAAAAATGGGGCTTCACCGAGTTGCAGGCCAAAGCTATCGTTGAGATGCGTCTCCGTCAGCTGACCGGACTGGAGCGCGAGAAGCTTCAGAATGAATATGCCGAACTGGAGAAACTGATCAAATACCTGCAGGATGTGCTGGCTGACGAGCATCTCCGCATGGAAATCATCAAGAATGAGCTTCAGGAAATTAAGAACCGTTATGGTGATGCACGTCGCTCCCCGATTGAACTGGATGCTTCTGAGTTCCGCGTGGAGGACACTATCGCCGACGAAGAGGTGGTGATCACCATTTCCCACTTGGGATACATCAAGCGTACCCCGCTGGCTGAATACAAGGTTCAGAACCGCGGTGGTAAGGGTTCGCGCGGCGGAAGTTCCCGCGAGGAGGACTTTATCGAACATCTCTATATGGCTACGAACCACAACTATCTGCTCTTCTTTACTGAGAAGGGTAAGTGCTTCTGGCTCCGTGTGTTCGAAATCCCTGAAGGTGTAAAGACCTCTAAAGGTCGTGCCGTGCAGAATATTCTGCAAATCGAGGAGGATGACAAGATTGCCTCTATCATCAATCTTACGTCCATTACCGATCCTGATTATATCAATAACCATTACGTGGTGCTCTGTACCGAGAAGGGTATCATCAAGAAAACCTCGATTGAAGCATACTCGCATCCGCGCAAGAAGGGTATCATTGCCATCAATGTGCGCGAGGGCGACCGCCTGATTGCCGCTCGTTTTACCGACGGTAACAGCGATATGATGCTGGCTCTCCACTCTGGTCGTGCTATCCGCTTCAAAGAGAGTGAAGAGATGCGCGCAATGGGCCGTACGGCATCCGGTGTCAAGGGCGTTACGCTGGCAGGCCCTGATGACAAGATCGTGGGTGTGCTCTGCGTGGACAACCCCGACAGCCATATCCTCATCGTGTCTGAGGCCGGCTATGGGAAACGGTCGCTGTTGGAAGACTACCGCATCACCCATAGAGGCGGTAAAGGTGTCAGCACAATCAAAATCACAGAGAAGACCGGCAAGCTGATTGCCATGAAGTGCGTGACCGACGAGGACGATCTCATGATTATTAACCGTTCCGGTATCGCCATTCGTCTCCATGTGGATGAATTGCGCATCCTGGGCCGTAACACCCAAGGAGTAAAACTTATCGATCTCCGCAAGAATGATATCATCGCCGCCGTTTGCGTTGTACCTCGTCAGGATGATGAAGAACTGGAAGAAGGCGACGAGATGGTTGAAGGAAGTGAAGTCGGTGAAATGGGTGAAGGAGGCGAAGTCGTCGAAGGCGGAGAAAATGTGGATAATGGTGATAATGGTGATAATTAATTTATACCGTATATAAAAATGAAAAGAACTTTTTTTCTGCTGTTGTCTCTTGTTCTCATGACCTGTGCCCTTGCGCAGAAACCGTCGCTGAACAAGGCGTATAATTTCTTCTATGACAAGAATTTCGTAAAAGCCAATGATGCTATTGACCTTTGCATTAAGGATGAGAAACTGTCGGCAAAGGCGCAGACATGGCTTTATAAGGCCAATATCAGCTACTTTCTTGCCAACGAGGAGTATGGAGCCAAACAGAAGGATAGTTCCTATCAGATACTCCATCCCGATACTCCCATCGAGGCATACGATGCCTTTGTGAAGGCCAGGGAGTTAAACCCCAATGTGGAGGCAATGGACATGCTTTCTCCCAAGGAGGCGTTGCCCCAACTCTATCCGCTTTTGTTGGTTCGCGGCGTTGACCAACTCATAGCCAATGATTACAATGGGGCAAAATCCACATTGGAAAAAAGTATGGCTTCGTACGAGATGCAGCAGCCACCGCAATATCCGATGAATGGGGAAATCTACTATTATTACGCCTATACATTGGAGATGCTGGGTCAAAAGGACGAGGTGCGCACCTATTATGAAAAGGCAATCAGGGATGGGTCCACCAGCTCTTACGTGTATGTGCGCATGATAGAATCCTATAAGGCCGAGAACAATGCTGAAAAGGCCAAGGAGATGCTTGACCTTGCCAAGGCAAAACTTGGGAACAATACCAGTGTGCGCCTGGCGGAGGTTGACTACTACTATTGGCAGAACGACACTGTTCAAGCCCGGAATCTGTTGTCCGCCATTTCGCCCCGTGACATCAACACCGCTGATGAGTTGGTCAATCTGTCCAACTGCTACATCAAGGAGAAACGTTATGAAGATGCTATCCGCATGTTGGAGAAGGCCAATACTCTGTCTGCCGGCAACTTCGTTGTGCTCTATAACCTGGGTGTTTGCGAATATAGCTTGTCCGAGCAACTGTTCAACCAGTATAATAAATTGGCGGTCTTTAATCCTAACGATGAAAATGCAGTCAACTACAAGTCTCTTTCTGACGAGCATTTGAACAAAGCTGCCGGATATTTTGAGAGAGCCCGATTGATGGAACCCCATGATTTGAACCTCCTCAACACCCTGCGTGCCATCTACGCTCGTCAACAATCACCGAAATACGATGAAATCGACCAAATTATAAATAGCATAAAGAAATAGAAAAGAATATTGTTAATCATCAAAAACTTACAAAAATGAAAAAATTAATGCTTGTTATCGTCGGATTAATGATCAGCACTACGTTGTTCTCACAATCCTGCTTGGATGACGTATGGATGTGCCTTCGTCAGAACCAGGCCCCCAAAGCAAAGAAACTGTTGGAGGGTTGCATGGCCTCCAATCCAGACAATGCACAAGTTTGGCTTATGAAAGCGAATGTGTATGTGAATCTGTATAATATGGACCAGAAGAAGCTTGCTTCGGATCCGAATGCCACCCCTCGTTACCCTGATGCCCTGCTTACGGCCAACGAGGCTTTCATCAAAGCACTTGAACTGGACCCGAAAGTGGAACCTAAGACAGGTATGTTGGGCGCCATCGCAGGTCAGAAACTCTGCGCCGAACCGTTCTACAACATGGGTGTGCAGGCAGAGGAGAAGGGCGATTATCAAGATGCCGTGAAATATTTCCAACTCTCTGCCAAAAACTATGAGTTGGCTAAGGTTAACAACAATGCCGCTGCCGCATATCTGCAACTGGCTCTCGTTTACAGTAAACTTAATGACCCGGCCAAATACAAGAGTGCGTTGCTGAAGTCCATCGCTTGCAGCCCGGCCGCTTATCCCGCTTGCTATACGGAGCTGTATTATATCTATCAGAATGAAAAGGATACCGTGAACTGCGCCAAGATTCTTGAAAAGGGTTTTGCAGCTCTTCCTGCTGATAAACATGGCGAATTGGTGGAGGCTCAGATGAACTACTTTGCCATGACGGACCAGAAGGACAAATTGATGGCACTCTGCGACACGATGCTGAAAAACAATCCTGGTGACCTGACGACTATCGTTAACTGCTCCAACTACCTGAGCAACTTCAAGGCTTATGAAAAAGCGGAAGAAATCCTTACTGCGGCTTTGGCAACGAATCCTAATGAGTTCAAATTGAACAGCCAGATGGCCTACCGTTACTTCATGGAAGTGGTGGATTATGAGGACAGAATTGAAGCTGCCAAGAATGCAAAACAGTGGAGTGAGATGACCACGTTGAGAAATGATGAGAAAGCAGTTTTACAAAACGCTCATGACTGGAGTGAAAAGGCTTACCAGATCAATCCCGACGATCGTCAGAACAACATCATGCTGCAGCAGCTGAAAGTGAAACTGCTGATTCCGGTTCCGGAAGAACTGAAAACCAAAGTGGATTCCTACAGACACAAAGAGTAGTCAATCCCCTGCCAGGTCCCGCGCGCTTCCAATGCCTCCTCTACGCGCTTGACAATATCTTCGTATCGGAGATGATGCCAAAGAGAAAAGGCAAGATACTGCGGGGGCACCTCTCCAGCCAGGCGGTCGATGATGATGTCTGAACGCAGTCGCTCGAGGTAACTGGCAATAAAGTCGATATAGCTTTCCGGATCGAAAAGATGGAAAGATTGAGGGCACTCCCGGTATTCATGTTCCATGGGGGTGCCCTTTAATATTTGGAGCTGGTGGAATTTGATGCTGTGCAAGGGGAGGCTGTTGATGAGTGCCACATCTTCGAGCCAGTTGTCAGGGCTCTCGCCTGGCAGACCGAAGATGAGGTGTGTGCCTACGGGTATATGGTGGGCGTGACAGCGCTTGATGGCATGGGCCGCACAGGCGTAGTCGTGGCCGCGTCGGATGCGGCGGAGTGTGTTGTCACGACAGCTCTCAATGCCGATTTCCACTGAAATGAAAGTGCGTTGCTGCAATTCCTCCAAATAATCCAACACCTCCTCCCCAATACAGTCTGGGCGGGTAGCGATGATGAGTCCGCGAACCCAGGGGTGGCTAAGAGCTTCCTCGTATCGGGATTTTAGTGAATCCAGGGGTGCGTATGTGTTGGAGAATGCTTGGAAGTACGCGAGATAGCCGTGTGTGGAGCCTCGCCGTCGCCCGTGGAAGAGTATGCCGTCGTCCAACTGTTGGGTGATGCTTTTTTTGGGGGTACAGTAGGCCGGATTGAAAGCGGGGTTGAGGCAATAGGTACAACCGTTCAAGCCGGAAGTGCCATCCCGGTTGGGACACGTGAATCCAGCGTCAAGGGCAAGTCTTTGCATGCGTCCGCCAAAATGTTCGCGCATGAAACGGCTGGCCGCGTTGAAACGTCGCGTGTCACCCCATGGATAAACCATTATTTTCCGGTTGATTCGTCCTTGTACAAGAGATTGTCGCCAAACGGGTCAAGCGTGTGTATCTTCCGTTTGTCGGCGGTTACAAAGAAGATGAACGGGACCCGCTCGTTATCTTTAAAATAATGCCCCGACACCATGTACAGCAAAATGCCGTCCTCTTTTAAGTCCCCGTTTTCCATCAGGTCTTCAAAATCTGCTTTGGTGCGGCCGATTTCGTTGATGTACAGACTCAAATACTCCAATGTCTGTCCTTTGTCTTCCGACACAGCCTGCTCGTATTGCTGTTGATATGAGGCTTCCATTTGCGTAAGCAGCTCCACGTTGAGTCTGGCATATCCCATTTCAGTAATGGTGTCCACGCAGTCAATGGTCAGGGAATCGTAGCCGACAATCCTCTCTGTTTTGAGGTAGGATTTGGCAAAGGGCTTCATCTGCCGTTTCAGTTTGTTGGCTGCGTGGTTCTTGCACCCGCTAAAGGAGCAGACTATAAGTATGGAAAATGCAAAAAGAAAAAGTTTCTTCATACGGTGTGGTTTTAGAAGACAAAACCGATTTTCTTGATGTCAATTTGGTCTTGTTTAGAGGGGAGTGTCTGGATGTCACCCAATTGGAGTATGTTGAGAATGCCGAAGTCAAACATCTTGTCTGTTCCGTGCCACAAGGCGACCTGGGCAGGCTCGGGATTGCGGTAGCGGTAACCGTCTGCGATTGGCAATTCGGTAGTCCCGTTGATCGGCGCGGGGAACAACGGTTGAATGCCAACACTATATACGTTGGCGCTGGTGGTGAGATTCTCCAAGGAGAGTCCTTCCTGTGCGCTGAAGGCAAATGCGGGTGTAGGCTGCTTTGAGTCGGGAACCACATAGAATGTGTACGTTTTCTCGTTTTCCAGCTTTATACCCGTAAAGAGACTGAGGTAGTTGTTCTCCCACTTTTTGAGCTCTCGAAGCATGGTCTCAATGGTTTCAGCAGTGTAGGGGGTCTCGTGCTCGCCGGAAATCAGATTGTACTGGTCCTTGCGGCTCTTGCTGATAGCATCGGCGGCCTCCTGGGCTTTCTGACTGTTTGTCTTGGAAACAGTTTTGGTACGGTTGGAGGGTATCTGTGTCACCACACCGTCAATGATTTTAGTCTCCACAAAGGCATCCTCGGTTTGGGTGTAGGTCAAGTCTGAATAATTTCTGAAGAAGTCAGGCGGTGTTGCTGTTTTGCTGTTGTAGCTGTTTGTGAAGAGAACATCGGGATAGTCGGGTCTGCATTCGGTCAGTTTGGCCGGCATGTTATCCTTAATCTGCTGTGCGGACATGACAACCAGATAGGTGTTGGAGAAGTCAGGAACCTCAACAGCAGCGACAGAGATGTCCTTCAAAGCGAAGTAGGTTTTGTTTTCGGTGATGATGTTGGAGAGTCCCAAAAGGCTTTGGGCATAGTCGGCGTAATAGCCTTTGAACTCCTGGACCTCGGCCACGGTTACGGTCATCTTGATGGCAGTTATGGGCAGCGCATACCGGAAGGTGTTTCCTTTGATGGTCGTTTTGTTATCGAGTGGAAGCGGGAACACATTCTGTTGGGCATAGCAGAAATTGGCGCAAAGGGCCAGGGTGACAAGGATAAACGTGATTTTTTTCATAGGAACAAAGGTTTTGGCGTTCTGAATAAATTATCTCCGGTTAGCCGCCAGTGCGATATAAATGTAATAGAGTAGGGTGGCAAGGGAGGAGATGGCTGCGATAAGATAGGTCCTGGCGGCCCAATTTAGGGCGTCTTTGGCCATTTCGGTCTCCTCGCCGACGGTAATGCCGGTATCTTCAAGCCATGCTACGGCGCGGGCGGAAGCGTTGTACTCCACGGGCAGGGTGATGATGGAGAAGAGGGTGGTGAGGGCGAAGAGGGCAATGCCGACGAAAAGCACCCATCGTCCGATGATGGATGAGAAGCTGAGAAGGATAATGCCGGCCAGCAGGATCCACTGAGACCATTGGGAACCGAACTGCACCGCAGGCACCATACGGCTACGCATGGCCAGCCAGCGGTAGGCGGTGGCGTGCTGCACGGCATGTCCGCACTCGTGAGCGGCCACAGCGGCGGCGGCAATGCTGTTGCTGGCATATACGCCTTCACTCAGATTCACCGTCTTGTCCTGAGGATTGTAATGGTCGGTGAGGCGGCCATTCACGCTAATAACATGAACATCATATATCCCGTTGTCGCGCAGCATCTTCTCGGCCACCTCGCGACCGGTGAGACCGCTTGAAAGCCGGATTTTGGAATATTTTTCAATACGGGCATTCAGCACTTTGCTGACCACCAGACTTAAAACCATTAAAGCGATAAAGATGAACCAATACATGAGACGTTTATCTTGAGGGTTATTTGCGGCGCAAAAGTATGCTTTTTTTTTGTATTTTTGCGACCTTTAAAAGAGAATTGTACATGAGTACCAATTTTGATGCCATCAAGCGTCGATACAATATTATCGGTTTCGACCCTGCCTTGGAACGTGCCATTGATGTGGCCGTCCAGGTGGCTGCTACCGACTTGTCTGTGCTGATAACCGGCGAGAGCGGAGTTGGCAAGGAAAATTTCCCCCGCATTATTCATGACAATAGTCCTCGGAAGACGGGCAAGTATATTGCGGTGAACTGCGGAGCCATTCCGGAGGGTACGATGGATTCGGAGTTGTTCGGTCATGAGAAAGGTGCCTTTACGGGTGCTGTGGAAGCCCGTAAGGGCTATTTTGAGGTGGCTGATGGCGGCACAATCTTCCTGGACGAGGTCGCCGACCTGCCTCTGGCCACACAGGTGCGTTTGCTTCGTGTGCTGGAGAACGGCGAATTCATACGGGTGGGCTCGTCAAAAGTGCAGACCACCAATGTGCGTGTTGTGGCTGCCACCAATGTGAACATTGCCGACCGCATTGCCAACGGGAAATTTCGCGAGGATCTCTACTACCGGCTCAGTTCTGTCGTTATCCACCTGCCCGCCCTGCGTGAGCGTCAGGAGGACATATATCCGCTGTTCGTGAAGTTTGCCAGCGATTTTTCCGCAAAGTACCGGTGTCCGGCCCTTACGCTGACGGATGATGCCATAGAGGAGCTGAAGCGCTACCGCTGGCCGGGTAACATCCGCCAGCTCAAGAATGTGACCGAGCAGCTTTCCATCCTGGAGAAGAGCCGTAACATTGATGCCCAGACGCTCAAACCATATTTGGTGTCGCCCGCGGACTCCAACCTGCCTGCTTTGGTGCGCACCGGTAGCGATAACAATGACGCTTTCCAGCGCGAGATACTCTTTAAGTTCATCGCTGAAATGCAGCGCGAGATATCGGAATTGAAAACGGTTGTAAACCATCTGATGACAGGCGGCATGCCTGCTCCGCAACGTGCTGTCTTGAAAAATTATCCGCTGGAAGACAATGAGTTGGATTATCAGATAACCCATACCGCAGTGGAGGAAAAGGGCGCCCCTGAACCCCATTACGATGAACCCATCATCATTGAAGAGAGCGACTTGTCGTTGGGCGCTCTCAACAAGACCGCCATCATTAAGGCCCTGGAGCGCAACAATAACAACCGCAAGCTTGCGGCGGAGGAACTTAAAATCTCAGAACGCACACTCTATCGTAAAATCAAGGAGTACAATTTAAATGATAAATAAGATGAAACCGACTCGAGTTTTTGTTGCGATACTGTTGTGCGCTGTTACCCTGCTTTCCGGTTGCCGTATGTCGGTTTCCCTTACTGGCGGTACTGTTGATCCCCGTGCCAAAACAGTGGAAATCAACACGTTTCCAAATAATGCCTCTTTGGTGAACCCAACGCTTAGCCAATCCTTCACCACGGGGTTGAAGGACAAGATTCAGAGTCAGACGCCGCTGACAATTGTGAACCGGCAAGGAGACTATGAGTTTGAAGGGGAGATTACCGGATATAGCGTGGCGCCCGTGGCTATCCAGGGCAATGATGTCGCCGCCATGAATCGCCTCACCATAACCGTGAGGGTTCGGTTTACCAATAAGTTCGACGAGACCCAGAACTTTGACCAGTCATTCTCCCGGTATGCCGACTATGCCAGCTCACGCAACTTGAGCAGCGTGGAGGGGACGCTGGTGTCGGAAATCTGCGATGCCCTCACAGATGATATTTTCAATAAGGCTTTTGTGAACTGGTGAGAGGTATCCTTTTGCAAGTTAGCCTGTTTCACTATTTTTTGTATTTTTGCAGCCCTAAAAATTTAGAATGGAGAAAGTTTTCTTTAAAGATTTTGTGGATTTGAAAGAAGGGGAGAGTGTGCAGGAAAAACTGACCTATCTTCACAAACATTATCCTGCTTCACCGTTGGTCAGTGCCTTTTGTTTGCGCCTGCTTCCTTCCCGTGCCCAAGCACGTGTACGTTCGCGTATGCTGCTCACTTTGCCCGACATCCTGCGGTTCAATGGGCTGGAAATCGAGTTCGAGCCGGTGGTTTCCCCTGCCCGTGAAAAGCCGGTTGTCTCACACGTGCCCCATAAACCTGCCGGTGAGGTGGCGGAATCACTGCACCCCGTCTTCGTGAAACAGCGCACTGAGGATCATGAAAGTCGCCAGGCCCTGATAGACCAGCTGATAGAGAAATTCTCAAATGATGCCCCTAAAATCATCTTCTCCCCCGAGAACCATGACGCCGAAGCCAACTACGGAGAAGAGAGTCTGGAGGAGGATCCGAATATCGTAAGTGAAACATTGGCAGCAATTTATGCTGAACAAGGATACTATCAGAAAGCTATTCAGATGTATGAAATTTTAAAGTTGCATTTTCCAGAAAAAAGTTGTTATTTTGCAACCCAAATTGAAAAACTGCAAAAAGAGTCTCAAAATCAAGAAAATTAACACAATATTAATCAATAAATTAAAAAATAGAAACAGATGTTCACACTTTGCGTTGTATTAATCATTTTGGCCTGTATCGTACTGGCATTCGTCATATTGATTCAGAACTCCAAGGGTGGTGGTTTGGCCTCTAACTTCGCCTCTTCCAACCAGATTATGGGTGTTCGTAAGACTGCTGACGTGCTTGAGAAGACCACTTGGGGCCTCGCCGCTTTCATCATGGTGCTCTGCTTCGTTTGTGCATTCCTGTCCAAGAACGAGGTGAAAGCCCTCAGAGGGAACCAGGTGCAGACAGAACAGACCCAACCGGCCGAGGATACCCAGTCACAGACCCAGGAGTAATCCGGAAATGGTAAGATTTACGGACATGCAGCATCTGCGGGTGCTGTGTGTCTTTTAGTCTATGAAAAGTTATATTTTAGTATTGTAATATGAATATCAAACACGAAAACGTCCCCGGTCAGTTGCAGGAAGTGACGATCGAGATTAACAAGGAAGACTATGCGGCCAAATTGGACGCCGCACTGAAGAAACAGAGACGCACTGCCCAGGTTCCCGGTTTCCGTCCCGGTAACGCCCCTATGGGTATGATCAAGAAGATGTACGAGAAAACCCTCATGGTACAGGAAATCGACAACATCGTCAACAGTGAGATGGACAAGTTCATGAAAGATAACGAGGTCCGCTATATTTTCGAACCGCTGCCGGTGGAGAATAAATCCAAAGTGAACTTCGACGAACCCGATCATTTCGAGTTTGTTTATGAGTATGCCCTGGCACCCGAAGTGAACATTGATTATGCCAAACTGCCCAAGGTGGTTGACTTCACCATAGTGCCGACAGACGAGGAGCGTTCCAACTTCATCAACCAGCTTCGCGAGCGCCATGGCAACTATGTCACCCCTGAGACCGTGGAGATTACAGATAGCGTGTCCGTCAAGTACGGTGAGGACAAGGAGGGTTTCTTCTTCATGCGTGATCTGACCGACGCTGCCCAGAAGAAATTTGTGGGCAAGAAGAAAGAGGAGTCCGTGACACTCTCCCTGTGCAAGGCTTTCACTAATGAGACTGTTCTTGCCCGTTTCCTCAAAGTGGATGCCAAGGACCTGGAGGCTGAAAATGAGTATAAATATAAGTTGACCATCAAACATATCGGCCGCATCGAGCCTGCCGAGCTCAACGACGAGTTCTTCAAGAAAGCCTACCCCGATGGTTCCGTCAAGAATGAGAAGGAACTGAACGCCGCTGCCGACAAGGTTATCCTTGATCAATATCAGCCCGAGCTCAACCGTCAGTTCATGAACGATGCCATTGAGATGCTGATTGACAATGTGAATGTCGAGCTCCCCGATGATTTTATCAAACGCTATATCCTGCTTACTCAGAAAGACATGACCGCTGAGACTTTGGAGGAGAAATACAATGACTACAAACGTGCATTCCAATGGCAGATTCTGGAAGGCAAGGTGGTCGAAGGCAGCGATATCAAGGTGGAGATGGAAGATGTGAAGAACTACTTCCGCGAATATTTCATCAAAAACTACTTCGGCAATTTCAACGCCGATGATGTGAAGGACCGCGTGGAGGAATTGGTGAAACAATCCATGGAGAACCGCGAGTATGTGAAAAGTGTCTATGACATGCTCTTTGATGAGAAACTCACCGAACTGTTGCGTTCCAAACTCAACATTGACCACAAAAAGGGCGATATCAAGGCCTATGTGGACATGCTGACCGCTCGTAACGAGAAGGAACAAGGCAAAGCTCCCGCCAAGAAAGCCGCGGCTAAGAAGGTGAAAAAGGAGGAGAAGGCGGAGAAGGATGAGAAGGAAGAGAAAGTGGAGAAAACGAAGAAATCTCCTGCCAAGGCCAAGGCTGCCAAAACAACCAAAGAATAACTGAAAAATGAGAGACGAATTCAGACATTATGCGCTGAAGCAGCATGGCATCAGCAGCTTGAAAATGGAGCGTTACGCATCCATGACGCGCAACTATATCACGCCATACATCATCGAGGAGCGTCCGATGAACATCACTCAGTTGGATGTGTTCTCCCGCCTGATGAAGGACCGTATCATCTTTTTAGGTGTGCCTATTGATGACGATGTGGCCAATATCATCCAAGCCCAGTTGCTTTTCCTGGAGTCGCAAGATCCTGACCGTGACATTCAGATTTACCTGAACAGTCCGGGAGGCCAGGTCTATGCCGGATTGGGCATCTATGATACCATGCAGTATCTGAAGCCCGACGTGTCCACCATCTGCACAGGCATGGCCGCCTCTATGGCTGCAGTGCTCCTGTGCGCCGGAGCCAAGGGCAAACGTTTTGCCCTGCCACACTCCCGCGTCATGATCCATCAGCCTATGGGCGGCGCTCAGGGACAAGCCTCCGATATCGAAATCGAGGCTCAGGAGATTATGAAGATTAAGCGCGAACTCTATGAGATCATCGCCAACCATACCGGAAAGGACTTCGACCAAGTGTGGAAGGACTGCGATCGTGACCATTGGATGATCGCGGCCGAAGCTAAAGAATATGGTCTTATTGACCAGGTACTCTCCAACGAGCGTAGAAAATAATGGCTAAATCAAGACAAACAGAAAGAACCTGCAGTTTCTGCGGGCGATATATACCGGAAGACCAGTTTCTAATAGCTGGTCTTTCTGGTCTTATATGTGGCGACTGTGTACAAACGGTGAGCGAAATTCTCCATGATGTGGAGATTAATGAGAAACGTGATGCTGTGGAGTCTCTTCATGTCAACCTTCTGAAACCCCATGAAATCAAGGCCCGGCTAGACGATTATGTGATCGGACAAGAGGAGGCCAAGAAGGTGCTCTCCGTGGCAGTGTACAATCATTACAAGCGTATTCTGCAATATAATGATGCGGATAACGATGAGGTTGAGATAGAGAAATCAAATATTTTGCTGATTGGCGAAACGGGAACAGGAAAGACGTTGTTGGCCCGTACCATTGCCAAGCTGCTGGAAGTGCCTTTTTGCATTGCCGATGCGACGGTCTTCACGCAGGCTGGTTATGTGGGTGAGGATGTTGAGTCCATATTGACCCGTTTGCTTCAGGCCGCTGATTATGATGTGGCCAAGGCGGAGCGTGGCATTGTATTTATTGATGAGATTGACAAGGTTGCCCGCAAAGGGTCGGAGAACCCTTCCATCACCCGTGATGTGTCGGGAGAGGGTGTGCAACAGGCATTGCTTAAACTGCTGGAGGGATCCATTGTTAATGTGCCGCCGCAAGGGGGACGCAAACATCCGGAACAGGAGTTTCTCCACGTGAACACCCAGAATATCCTCTTTATCGGCAGTGGTGCTTTCAACAATCTGGATCAGATTATAGGGGAGCGTATGAACACCAACGCTATCGGTTATAATAAGAAAAACCGAAATATTGACAAGAGCAACATGTTGCAGTATGTTTCCGCTCAGGATATCAAACAATTTGGTCTGATACCCGAATTGTGCGGCCGTTTCCCGGTTATCACCGCTCTGAATCCTTTGGATGCCGCAGCATTAAAGCAAATCCTCACGCAGCCGAAGAACGCGCTGGTGAAGCAGTATGTGAAACTCTTCCAAATGGATGACATTACCCTGAATTTCGATGAGGAAGCTCTTGATTACATCGTGGGCAAGGCTGTTGAACTGAAACTCGGTGCACGCGGACTTCGCGCCATCGTGGAAAAAATCATGACCGATGCCATGTACGACTTCCCCAGCCTGAACAAGGAGAAAATAACCGTGACGGCCGATTATGCCCGAACAAACTTCGAGAAGTCGATTTTCTCTTTTTTGGACAAATAAAGTAAAAGAGGCGCGAATTTCGCGCCTCTTTCATTTTTACAATATCTCGTAACTCCGTTTCACGAACTCACTGAGTTTTTCGCCGGTGAGGATGTTCTGTGAGAGCAGGGCAAGGTCAATCATCTGTTGCACCAGCTTGCCGCGCTTCTCCTCATCTGTTTCGTCCAGAATACGGGACGCTAACGGGTGGTTGCCGTTCACCACGATGTTGTAGTGCTCGAAACCGCCGTACATACCCTGCTGGCCCGACACTTTCTCCATATCCTTGAAACGGCGCATGAACTCGTTTTGCGTGATGATCACTGGAAGG
Organism: uncultured Bacteroidales bacterium; assembly: GCA_905233745.1. Taxonomy (GTDB): domain Bacteria; phylum Bacteroidota; class Bacteroidia; order Bacteroidales; family WCHB1-69; genus F23-D06. The sequence continues at coordinate 37,754 of CAJODA010000001.1, read as the reverse complement.
TCTGTTTCGCTCAAGCTCTCCACCATGACGGTGTATTTGCTCTTGTCTACATCCTTGTCGAAAAACTCCTTCAGGTTTTTCTGCTGCTCGTCAGAGAGTTTTGACGGAGAAACCTCGTCTTTCTTTTCAATCAACTTCTCAATGACATCGGCATCCACGCGTGTGAAGCGCATCTTCTCGTTTTTCTGCTCCAGCATGTTGATGGCGTGTGCGTCCAGGAAACCGTCCATCAGCAGCACATCGTAGCCCTTCTCTTTGGCGGCCTGGATGTAGAGGTGTTGCTCGTCGGTGTTGGCGGCATAAAGCAAAATCACCATGTCATCCTTGTTGGTCTGCAGCGCACTTACCAAATTCCGGTATTCCTCAATGGTATAGTATTTTCCATCTGTGTTTTTCAGCAGATAGAAATCTTTGATCTTATCGTAAAACTTCTCATCTGTCAGGGAACCGTATTGCAGGAAGACTTTCAACTCATCCCATTTCTTTTCAAAGTCCTCTCGGTTCTCCTTGAACATGGACTCCAGCTTTTCAGCCACCTTCTTGCTGATGTAGGTGGAGATTTTCTTGACATTGGAATCAGATTGGAGATAGGAACGCGACACATTCAGCGGGATGTCTGGTGAGTCGATGACACCATGCAAAAGTGTCATGAATTCAGGGATGATACCCTCCAGTTCGTCGGTGATATAGACTTGATTGCAATAGAGTTGCACGCGGTTTTTCTTCAGGTCGAGCTGGTTCTTCACCTTCGGGAAATAGAGAACGCCCGTGAGGTTGAAGGGATAATCCACATTGAGGTGGATCTGGAACATCGGGTCCTCGAAGTTCATCGGGTAGAGCTCGTGGTAGAACTTTTTGTAATCTTCATCGGTAAGGGAAGATGGGGATTTTTGCCAGATAGGGTCTGTGTCATTGATGATGCGCGGAACTTGCACGGCCTCCTCTTTAGGCTCCTCTTTCTTCTCGACTTTCTTGTCCGTACTCTCATCCTCGGGTTTGGGCTCGGGCTTGCGCCATTCGGTCTTGTTGCCGCAACGGATAGGGATGGGCAGGAAACGGCAGTATTTGGTCAGCAGTCCGACAATTTTGTTTTCATCGAGGAATTCCTGGGCGTCTTCGGCCACGTGCAGCACAATTTCGGTGCCGCGTTCACTCTTGTCAATCTCTTCCATCGTGAACTCAGTGGAACCGTCGCAGCTCCACTTCACGGCCTTGGCGTCAGTGTGCGATTTGGTGAGGATGTCCACTCTGTCGGCTACCATGAAGGAGGAATAGAAACCCAATCCGAAGTGGCCGATGATGTTGGCGGCGTCTTGTCCTTTGTATTTAGAGAGGAAGTCTTCAGCACCGGAAAATGCGATTTGGTTGATGTATTTGTCCACCTCTTCTGCGCTCATGCCGATGCCGTGGTCGATGACGCGGATGGTTTTGTCATCCTTGTTCACTTTGACTTCGACGGTAAGGTCGCCAAGTTCGCTGTCAGTTTTGCCCAGTGTTGCTAGTGTTTTGATCTTCTGGGTGGCATCCACTGCGTTGGAGATCAGTTCTCTGAGGAAAATCTCATGGTCTGAGTATAAGAATTTCTTGATTACCGGAAAGATGTTCTCGGTTTTGACATTGATATTACCTGTTTGCATATAGAATAGTTTTTAATTATTTATCTGAATAATGACAAAAAATCGTCATGAAAATGACGATACTATCTCTTGCAAAATATGTGCCAAAAATGATGTGTCAGTTTTTTTGAAACAGTTTCCGAATCAGCATGGAGGGATAGCCGTAGAGTATGGCGGCGAAGCAGAAGAAGGTGTTGAGGATGCTGATGCGGGTGAAGTCCTTGCCGGGGCGGAAAAACGAGACACGCTCTTCTTGTGGCGGGTAATAGACCTTGATGGGGATTGGGATGATGGGGATGTTGCGCCAGGCGGAGCGTACCAACATCTCCAGCTCGGCCTCGTAGCGGGAGGTTATCAGTCGCATTTTGCCCATCTTGTACAACGGATAAAGTCGGTATCCGGTCTGGGTGTCTGGCAGCTTTTTGGCAGTCTGCACGGTGAACCAGAAGTTGGAGAACTTGTTGGCGAAGGTGTTTTTCTGGGGCATGTTGTCATGCTTGAGCCCGCGGCTGCCGATGAGCAGGGCGTCAGGATTCTCTGCAATGGTTTTGGCAAATGCGGGGATGTCGTCAGCGTAGTGCTGCCCGTCAGAGTCCAGTGTGATGGCATAGCGAAAACCCTGTTTTAAGGCCTCTCGGAACCCGGTGACCAAGGCGGTACCCTTGCCCTTGTTGGGCTGGTACTCCACCACGTTGACAGGTACGTCCGACCGCTTCACCAATTCCACAGTGCCGTCGGTGGGCCCGTCGCACACCACAAAGATATCATCACAGAAATTGTGTACCGATTCGATAACCTGTGTGACAGTGCCAGCGTTGTTGTACGTGGGAATAATGACGCAAATGCCCAGATTCTTCAAGGTACTCCGAATATCTTCCATTATTTCAAACCTAGTTGCAAACTCATTTTGATGAAGGTGGTCGTGTCGGCATCCACTAAGACTTTTACGGCATGGATATTCTCTTCCGGTGCCGCCCACGTCAGATGAAAGCATATCTCAGGATGCTCGTCGGGGCGGATGAGTTGCAGGAACTTCACGTTTTTTGCTTTGACAAGCTGGAATTCGTGTCCTGAGGCATGGGAAAACAAATCGACACCAATCTGCACCAGGCATACGCCGGGGGTGATGGCATCCTCAGGGAAGTGCCCGGAATAGATGGGGTGGCTCCGGTTCAACCGGATGGTGAAATCGGCACTGTTTTCCGAAATCTCTTCTGAAAGGATGGTGAACAAGTCGTCTTGGAACATGGCGGATGGCTATTTGAACAGGGAATCGGATAGAGTGGTGTTGGGCTTCTTGTCTGTGAAAGTGATTGTGGTTACATCGCCGTTGGTTTCGGTGAGCACCACGGTGTCTGCCAGAAGGGTGCTGCTGTTCAAGACGATGGAGATGTCTTTATAGTAGGCTTTGATTTTCTTGTTCACAGGTGTGAGCACGGCGGTGACTTGCCCTGCCTTGTTTTTGTAAAAGCGGGTCTTGAAATCGGTGTTTTCCTTCAAGAAACTGCCGTTTATGGTGTTGATGATCATGGTGCCCATCTCGCCGAGCATCTTGTTTGGATTGGCAGTGGTGCCCTTTTCGGTCTTCAGCAACACTTTTCCGTTGGTGAAGATAACGGTCATGGCTTTGGGCGAGGTGTACTCCCATCGCAACTGTTTGGGAGCCTTGTATTGCATTTTCCCCTTTTGCACCACCTTGTCCGTGAAAAGTGTGGAGGTCTTTTCTTGGGTGAAATTTGCACTCAAAGTGCTGAACTGCTTGTGTGCCTTATCGATGGAATTTACCAAGGCGGTTTTCTTCTCGCCGGTAAGCTCCGTGCTGCCCGCCTCTTGCGCGAACAAGGGCGCACCGAGGAGGAGGACGATGAGGGACAGTAGGATTGTTTTTGAGTGGTTCATGTTGTTAGGTGAAAGGGGTGAATGAGGTGAAAGGTGAATGGGGTGAATGGGGAACAGTTAAAAGCGAGTAACAGTGTTATTTTACTATGAAAAACACGCCAATCATTACGATAATCACGCCAATCCAGCGGGTGAGGGGAACGACCTCATGGAAGATGAATTGTGCGGATAACAGTCCGATGATGTAGCTGATGGAGAGTAGCGGGTAGGCTACGCTGAACTGATAGTGTTTGAGCACGTACATCCAAACGAGCATGGCGGCTAGGGCGCATATGCCCGACGCTGCGAACTGCCAGGTGGTGAACACGGTCTTGAAGTACTGCCATGACCAGGAGAACTTGCCGAAAAGTTCCACGGAGATTTTCAGCAGGCTCTGAGCGGCTACTAGCAGCACCGACTGCACCACAATCAGTATAATAAGAATTATTGACATGATGAAAGCAATATTAAAGAATGGTCTTTGTTATGGAAATGATTATGCACCAATATGTGTTTAGGTGCCATGATATCCTCACTTAAGTCATAGAGCAGGTGCGCAGGGATTCGTTTTTGGCGAAGACATACGGCACCGGCATAAACTCCGAAAGCGGAGGCGCAGAAGGATTCACCGAAGAGATGTTTGTACCAAACTTCAGGTGTCTCCGGACAGCATGCGTTTCTGAATTCCCGATAGACGCGGTCGTTGTCACAATCACCGCTCAATCCCATCACGATGGCAGACAAGTCGCAGACATCAAGTCCTGCCTTGCGGAGCAGGCGGTTGGTGGCGTTGAGAAGCTCTTCCATGGAGGGTTCGTATAGCATGTCCATTCCGGCGATTTGGCAAAAAGTGTCGGCATTGGACCGGGATGTGAGCATCATGTTTAATGAGCAGTTTCCGGACAGAGACCCGATGCTATCGGCTTTCTTGAGGGTGTGGGTGCTGACTTCGCCCTCTTTCCAGTATCCGATTTTGCCCAGCATCCTGAAATAGTCGGGAGTCATCTCTTCTTGACCGCCCACCAATGCACTATGAATGGCACCGAGTCTCATCTGCACGAATGCGTCAAGAAGACTGCTGTCAAAGGAGGTCCCGCGTTGCGAGTAGGTGCAGTTGTAGCCATGGCATTTGAGGTGCAGGGCCACTTGCGAGCTGATGGTGTTGTGCGTGGATTGCATGAAGTAGGTGGGCTGCAGGAACTCCTCGTCGTTGTCGAGCATGGCTGTGAGGAATTTCTCGGTGTTGGCAATACAACCCAATCCGGTACCGGTAATGATGGCATCGGGTAGCGGGTGGCCGCCGAGCGCTTCCACGGCGGTGGCTACCGCGCGTTTCAGCAGTTTGCCCATGCGCCTGGCTGCCATCGGCGGAATGTATTTGCCATAATCAGGCTCTATGCTTTCATTGTATGCCTCAGTCGGGATGATGGGGTTTTGGAACCATTCCTCACCGAGAGGTTGTTGCAGAGATATTTGGGCGGCAGACTGGATGTAGCACCGGTTATCATTAGTCAAGACCTCCGAAGAGGATGGTGTGGGTGACTCATGAATAGCGGAGAAGATGCAGGAGGAGTCGTTGCCTCCAAAGCCGAACGAGTTAGTGAGGATATGTTTGAGTTCCACGTTCTCCATGACGTGGTCGACGGGTTTGAAATTGTGCCCTTCGATGCCCTCTTCAAAGCCAAGGTTGGCGGGAATGAAGCTGTGGGTTAGGGCTAGAATGGAGATGACGCTCTCCACGCCGCCGGCGGCACTGGTGGTATGGCCGGTGTATGATTTGGTGGAGGAAACGGGAGGGACTTTGTCGCCGAACACGCGCATCATGGCGATGCCCTCGCATTCGTCGTTGTTGCCGGTGCCGGTGCCATGTGCGTTGATATAGTCAATGTCAGCTGCGGTCAGGCCACTGCTTTTGAGTGCCTGCGTCATAGCCAGGAAGGCTCCTTCGCCATTGGGTGACGTGGCCGTTTGGTGGAAGGCATCGCACGCATTACCATAACCGGAGAGCCGGCAGATGGCTTTGGCATTGCGCCGGCGGGCCGATTCTTCCGTCTCTATAACCAGATATGCGGCCCCTTCGCCCAGATTCAGACCCTTTCGGTTTGCGTCGAACGGACGGCACGGTTCTTTGTCCAGAATCATCAGCGTGTTGAACCCGTTGATGTGGAACTTGGACAGACACTCGGTCCCGCCCACCACAGCTATGTCTGCGCGCCCCTCCTTGAGGAGGTTTGCACCTAGGATTACGGCGTTGGCCGCGGAGGAGCAGGCGGTGGATATGGTGGTGATGAGGTCGAAGCGGCCGGAGAACTCCTTGGCCATGACATCGGTGCAGGCACCGCAATCGTGCATGGCGATGTATTCATTCTTTTCGCAGTTGTTCAGAAAATCATGATAATACTGTTCGCTCTTTTCCATACCGCCGACGGTGTTGCCGGATATGAAAGCGATGCGCTGGCCGGTCTCACCGCTCAGATGTGCCTCCTCCAGTGCCTCTTTCAGCGCCACACGTCCCAATAGTGAGGTGCGCGTAATGATGCCTGGCTCGCGATAGCCGATAAGGGCTTTCAACTCCTCGTCGCTGCATGAAACCTCGCCTACTGGCAGGTCGCAATGCTTGGTGCGGATATGCCGGATAGGGCCGATGGCCCTTTGACCAGCCTTCAGCTTGCGCAGGGTCTCCTCTTTGCCCACCCCAAGTGAGGTGATAATGCCGGTGCCGGTGACGACAATGTTGTTCATTTACTATTTCGTTCTGTGTTCCTTGATGTATTCAGCCATCACGCGGACGGATTTGAAGATTTCTTTGCCCTCATTGGCGTTGGCCAGCTTGATGCCGTAATTCTTCTCCATCAGTACAATGAGTTCCAGGGCGTCAATGGAGTCCAAACCGAGACCTTCGCCAAACAGAGGCGCATTCTCGTCTATATCAGCAGGGGTCATTCCCTCCAGGTTCAACACTTCGATAATTTCTTCCTTCAGTTCTAAAATTAAATTTTCCATAGAATAATTGTTTAAATAAATGCTCAATTCTTATTTGTTAGTGTATAGTTCCATATTTACGTTGCAGTGCCCGTCATCATAGTCCACCCATCCGCAGATAATGTGGGTGAACTCCGGATTTGCGGCAAAGGTTACCGCCACCGATCTCTCCAATTGTTCGTGGATGTATTCCGGATAGATGAAGAATGCGCTTTCCCCACCGATTCTGTGGCGGATGGCTATCTCACCGGTTACGATATTGGCTAAGGTATAGACAAAAACAGCTGGGCTGGGGTAGTAGTTGGCCGGATCTTGAATGGTGGTCTGGTAGTGGCGGTCGTCATCCAAGGAAGAGGCGCTGTTCATCAGTAGCACGGCCCAGTCAGGTTTGACGGTCTCGCGGTCGAAGTCCACATCGCGAAGCAGTATTTCCGCAGCCAGAGTGCCTGCTTTGCACAAGTTGTCCATCTTGAAGAATTTGGGGTAAGCCATGCCGATTTTGTGGTAAATGTCAGCCAGCCAGTTGGTACTGTCCGCGTTTATGCTCACGATGGTTTGCCCGTTCAGAATGACCGCATCATCCGTGATTTCGCATCGGGAAATGACGGAAATTGTCGGTTTCTCCGATTGTTGTGGTTGAGACGCACGGCCGTGCGTCTCAACCGACATATTGTTATTTCGGTTGTTTTCCATCAATAATGCCGCGTTGCTGCCCCCAAATCCGGAAATCAGTTTCATGAATGTGTTGCCGTCCGTGGTTTGGTTTTGCATGGACACGTTGACGGGCATGGTGGTGCCGGGCTCGTCGGTTCCCAATGTCTTGAGAACGGTATGGTGCTTCAGCGCTTGGTGAGCCATAATGGTCTCCAGCACGCCGGCGGCGCCCAAGGTGTGTCCGAAGTAGCCTTTCAGGCTGTTGACGGGGATATCTTGCAGCCCGGCGCGGTTGATGGCCACGGACTCCATGTCGTCGTTGTATGGCGTAGCAGTGCCGTGGGCATTGATGAATGCCAGCTTTGAAGTGTCGAAATCGCAGATGCTCTTTTGGATGGCTCTGAACAGGCCTTCGCCGGTACGGGAGGGTCCGGAAATGTGGTTGGCGTCGTTGTTGATGGCCCCGGCGCGTAATATCAGGGCGTTTTCGGGCAAGATGGTGTCCTCGGTGGCCCGGGTATAGACTATAGCGGCGGCGGCCTCGCCGAGGTTCAGCCCGCGGCGGTTAGCGTCAAAAGGTTTGCAGCGCTCAGGTGAGAGGGCCTTGAACGACTGGAACCCGGAGATGACGAACTTGGAGAGTGTTTCCGCTCCGATGACCACAGCGTATTTGTAGAGGCCGGCGTTCAGAAGATTGCTGGCTGTGATTTGGGCGGCGCATCCGGAGATGCAAGCGTTGCTGACCACGACAGGCATGTTGGGGTTGTTGAAGAAGCTGGCGATAATTTGCGCCGAACGCCACAAGTAGGGGCGCTCAGGCTCGTATGGGTTGTTCGCCAGCAAATCCACATTGCCTTTGGTTGTGGAAAGGATGAAGATCACGTCGTTACTGTCGGCGGAGATGTTGGCTTCTGCGATGGCCTGGCTGGCTGCCACAATGGCAGCTTTCTCCACCTTGGTGTATCCATCGGTGCCCAGGTCGGAGAGTGCACTGAAGGCACTGTCCAGTTTTTCGTCCTCAAACAGGGAGATGAAACAGGGCTCCGGCAACCCGAAGGCGTGTTCCTGAAACTGGAGTCGGCTCTCGCCCCGAAGCACAGCCTCAAAGTTGCTGCGACTGGTCATGGCAAGCGGGGAAATGATGCTGTCACCTATGCTGTAAATCATACACTTATGAATACTTGACACCTAATTTGGAATAAGGCGCAAAGATACAAAAAATAAGCGAATTCAGACAGTAACTGTTATTATATCTTCCCGATTAAGCTTATCGGGATAATCCCATGTGGACGGATTCTTTCTAACAGGTTTGATTACCTGTACTTCCATGATGTTTTTTTCAAAAAATGAGTATTTTTGCAAAGTCAAAACAAACTCCTCCCTATGAGTACCTTAAAACAACAAATTGAGACTTTAAAGAAAGAGAAGAATGCCATTATTCTGGCGCATTATTATACTCTTCCGGAAGTGCAGGAGGTGGCCGACTTTGTGGGCGACAGCTTAGGACTGGCGCGCAAGGCCGCCGAAACCGATGCCGACATCATTCTTTTCGCCGGTGTGCATTTCATGGCCGAAACCGCCAAGATACTGAACCCCACCAAGAAGGTGCTGGTGCCCGACATGAGCGCAGGCTGCTCCTTGGCTGACAGCTGCAAGGCTGAGAAACTGGCGGAATACAAGGCCAAACATCCGGGTTACAAGGTCTTGTCCTACGTCAACTGCTCCGCCGCCGTGAAAGCGCTGTCCGACCTCATCGTGACTTCGGGCAATGCTTTGAAGCTGGTCAACCAACTGCTCCAGGACGAGAAAATCATCTTCGTTCCCGACGGCAATCTGGGCGACTACATCAACCGGATGACGGGTCGCGAGATGATTTTGTGGGACGGCGCGTGCTGCGTGCACGACCATTACGAAGTGGAGCAGTTGGAGAAGATGAAAGCCGAGCACCCGAACGCTATCGTGGTGGCGCACCCAGAGTGCCGTCGAGAGATGCTGGAGAAGGTCGATTTCATCGGCTCCACCGCCGCCATGCTCAACTTCATCAGCGAAAACGATGCCAGGGAGTTCATCGTCGTCACCGAGAGCGGCATCCTCTACGAGATGCAGCGCCGCAACCCCGACAAAGTGTTCCACACGCTGTATGAAGGTGCGCCGGAGCACGATTGCATCAATATGAAAAAGAATAATCTGGAGAATATCTATCAGGCACTCTGTGACGAAGCCCCCGAGCTTATCATGGACGAGGAACTGCGCCAGAAGGCGTTGGTGCCGATACAGAGGATGTTGGATTTGTCATAAAATATATTGGTTTTTCACATATTCCAATTGCCGGCGGTCGCGCTTGGTGGGGCGGCCCAGTCCGTGCGGACGGTATTCTGCCGTTTTCAGTGTCTTCATACGGTCATACTCCTCCTGCGGGGTAAGGTCTTCCATGTATTGCGGAACCAAAGGTGCTCCCACTCTGCTCTTGGGTGTGCCCAGCACTTTCACCGTCTTGTTCAGCGATCCGATGTGCACCTCATAAACCTCTTCTGTGCGAACGTCACGCGAGGGCTTCACATTGGTGCCGTCCAGTTTCACTTTGCCGGCATTGCAGGCTTCCGTAGCCATGGAGCGCGTCTTGAACAGGCGCATCATCCAGAGCCATTTGTCGATTCGTACATTTAGTTTTTCCATAGCTATCCACTTAAAGACTATTGTTTCACCACTTTTCGCGTTGTTATTCCATCATCCGATACTATACGGATAAAATACACTCCGGGCGTATAACCACTCAAATCCACACATGTCTGAGAATCACCCACACGAGTCAGTTTCAATTGATTGCCTAACAAGTCAAACAAAGACACATAGTGAACAATGCCCTGCGCATTGACAATATGAATTTTATCGTGTGTCGGATTGGGATACAATTTTATTCGGTTATCCACACTCATAATCCCAACAGAATCCGAATCAACATGGCTTATCTCAATATTATCCATCCAAATATAATCATTAGGATCATATGACTGGTAGCGGAACGCAATGTGTTTGCCTCTACCAGAAAGTCCGGTGGAGTCAAAGTCAACAACAACACCCATCCAATCGTTAGGATAATTAACAACATTGATGGTATGGATGAGCACAAAGACCGACTCATCTGATGGGTTATCATCATTCACTACGCCAATTTCCAAATTTGCTGAAGAGTTTGGGATTGCCAGTATATCGAATTTGATTCGGATATCATGCAACTCCACATCAAGTGATGGCATCACAGCAAGTACATCCGAATATTGGCTTTCCGTCCCAAACATCAACGACTGAGAATTCCCTATATAATCTTGGTTCCCTTGCTGGCCTGCTGTTCCCGGAAAGAAAATGACAGGGTATGCCCAAGTAGTATCGGAAAAATACCAGCAACGTGGACGTACAATCTCATTAGTATAGTCTGTTTCAAAATAGTTTTCAAAATCCTCATAATAGGGTATCATAGTGATGGGGGCACATTCAGTGGAAAAATCTCTTGCCATCGTCCATTCACTATTCTCATCCCCTGTACAGTTAGCCCGCACTTTCCACATATAGCGACTGTTATGAGAAAGCCCTGTAAGAGAGCACACCGTATCTGTCACTGTCACCTCCGAAAAAACACTGTCAGTACTTTTCTTATATGCTACCGTATAGTAAGCTGGAACTCCAATATCACCAGTCTGCCATGAAAGTGTGGCCGCCTGATACGTGATTCCTGTCTCTGCCATAGAATGCGGTTTACTGCATCTAACCCCATTCACCACCAGATTATCTATGGCAGCAGGAGGATTACTACCCTCCAGATCAAATCCAGTTCCAAAATTCCGCCAATTGAATGATATTCGCCTGGTTCCTGCATAGGTAGAATCAAGTGTAAAAATATAATGCGTCCAATTAGGAATATCTTTAAGATCACTAACAATCGGCACCGCGTCATTGCCATAATTATCTGTACTGCCAATATACACAGAACCACCTGAAAGGATTCCTCCCGCACATCTTGCGTCAAATTCCAAACAATACTCCTTAAAATCTGGATTGAAGTATATGTCACGATATGCCCTTGTATTAGATCCTGACGTGTTAGAAAATGTGTTCGTTTGCCCACCATCTTTTGAAATATACATGGCTGTATCTCCCCCATTGCTTACTGCCCCTCCAATATACCATTTATTTATACCCGAGCCAACCAATGCCCATCGGGCATTTTCAACACCATCTTCAAAATCGCAATAATAAGGCAATTGTGCAATCGGTTGCAAAGTGGCAAATGAAGCTGTTGGACTCCAAAAGCTGGTGTCATCCTGTCCACATATCGTTCTAACTTTCCACTCGTATGTTGTTACAGGATTCAAACCTTGTAGCAACAATACTGTATCGGTCGTATTATACATCGTAAAAGCGGCTTGTCCAGATGGTCTAAACGCCACTGCGTACCCAGAAGGGAACAGAGTACTATCTGTGCTCCAAGCAAGTAGCACAGCCGTGTCCATGACTGAAAGCGTTCGCATGTTCATTACATTGGGACAATTGTTGCCAATAATGGCTATGTTGTCAATAGCAGCTGGCATTTGTACGGAATTAATTGGATTAGAATAACTGAAACAAATCCTTTTAAATCCCTGAAAAGTGGAATCCAATGTATATGAATAGTGCGTCCACACAGAATCTGTCCTGCTATTGTTATAGACTTGATATAATGTTCCTGGAGGCTCGGACATGCTTGTTGTTGGAGCGGCGGCATCCGCCATACTTATAAACCATCTGAAATGCCCATATGAATCATAATCTCCCTTGTAATCAAACGAGACATTGTATTCTGCATAACCAGGGGTAAAATAGACATCTCGGTACGCATAAAACTTCTGACCTGTACTAGCAGAATATGGATTCACAGCGTTGGAGACGCCACCATCATTGGAAATATACAATGAAAAGTCTCCCTCTGCGCTTGTTGCACCTCCAATGTACCATCCTTCATCAACCGTATTCACAATCCTCCACTGACGATTTTCCAACGAGTCCTCAAATCCGCAATAATAGGGCAGCTGAACAAACTGAGATGCCGTAATAAATGTTTTCTCCTCACTCCAACAGCTCTCGTCTGATGAAGAACAATGGGCACGGACTTTCCACACATACTCGGTAGAGGTCTCCAGGTTCTGAAAATGATAGAAGGTATCCATAGTAGTAACTTCGGAAAACAAGGAATCTCCCATCAATTTATAGGCTACCGTATAGGACGTTGCTGTACCTATGATAGGAGAATGCCATGTAAGAATAGCTGATCCTGTGTCAATTTGCACAGTAGTCAAATTCTCAGGCATAGCACAATTAAAGCTTTCTACCTTAACGTTGTCAACCGCCGCAGGGGGATTAGTACCGGATGGAGCAGAATTTTGCCAATAAAAATAGAGACGCTTTACACCACGATAAGTGGAATCCAACAGAAATGTAGGACGGATCCATGGATTTTGCCCATTGATGTCATTGCCAAGTTGCACAGCGCCTTCGGGTGCAGAAGAGCCACTCGGCAAAGATGGAGGACCTATAAACACTTTGAAATGGCCGTAATAATAGCTATTGTAATAAGAATAATTTTTACAATCAAACGACACCCTATGACCTGCATATATAGTGTCGAAATCAATATCACGATATGCCCATAGAAATGCGGAAGATGCTAAAGTGTAACTATAGGAATAACCGTTGTCATCTGAGATGTACATAGCATGTCCTCCACCATGATTCACTGCCCGGCCAATGCACCATCGGTTAGGATTCGTACCATTCACAAACCTCCATTGATTATTCTCAACAGTATCCTCAAAACCACAATTATAGGGCACAGAAGCCACCACAGGTAACGTCTGAAGAAGGATTTCCCCACTCCACACACTACTGTTTCCTTGTCCGTTGGCACGTACTTTCCATGCATATACGCGCGATATCTCCAAACCCGTAATTCTGCATACAGTATCCTCAACTATGATCTCCGTTGAATTTGTATCTGAATACTGTCGATAAGACACCGTATAAGTGGTAGGTAAAGGAGTTCCTTCAGAATGCCATGAGAGTGTCGCCTCCGTAGTAGTAACATCCGAAACGGATAGACCTAGGGGAGCAGGCATCACTAAACCCGTAACAGAAAGATTGTCAATTGCAGCTGGAGGATTCATACCTGTGGAGGGGTTATTGGTCCATAAAAAATAAATCCGCTGCAAACCCACATGCGTACTATCAAGAACAAAATGATAGTGTTGCCATTTTTCCACCAAAGAGAATGTTCCCAACAACTCAGAATTAGCTGGAGATAGTAGCAACCTCGGTGTTGCAGGCGGCCCCACATACACTTTCATATAATCACTATTATGCTGTCCCATTCCAAGAAAATCAAAAGAGAGATCATATTTTGTGTAAATTGTATCCAAATAAACATCCCTGTATGCCCAAACAGTTGAAGAATTATTAGAATTAACCAAATAATGATGCGTCAAGCCATTGTTGTCAGAAATATATAACGCGTTATTCCCATCTTGATGAACGGCATTTCCAAAACGCCAGACATTTCTATACTCATCGTTTAAAATCGTCCATTGTAAATTCTCAATCGTATCCTCAAAACCGCAAAAATACGGCAACTGCCCTATAATTTGTGGGGTAGTGAACGATGCGTCTTTCCATGCACTGGTATTCTGTCCTCCGCAATTGGCCCGCACACGCCAGTAGTATGTCACCTTGGGTAACAAACCGTTCAAAACAAAAAAAGTATCCGTAACCTCCATGTAAGAAAACGTGTCTGTAACTGTTCTGTATCCGATTGTATATGCTGATGCAGAATCTGAAGTTGAGGGTGACCAAGACAAAATCGCAGAATAGTGGTCTGCTTCGACATGTAGATAATAAGGAGGGAAACACCCCGTCGTATCATAAGCAATGGTAAGTTTAGGTAAAAAGTTTGCTCCATGCGAAACCAGAGTACTATCGTATGAGACATATGACATATAGGAGAGCTGTGTCGACTGGTTTTGGCCATAAAAATAGGCATCACTAAAATTTGCTCCCATCGGGTTTTCAAACTCAATCAACAGATTACCCCCGTTATATAGATATGGGTGATCCAGTGTAATATGCATCTGCGAATTGGCAATGTTGTCAGACAACGTGCCTATCCAGACGTTTGAGACAGGGATGGTGTCAAAACCCTGCGTCAAATCAGCAGCCGTTGAGACTCCAATCCTGATATTCTGTATACCTCCCCACGAATTTGTCACAATGGAACCATTGGGCATGGTTTCAAAATAATAAGTCAGTTCAGTAATATAGGAACCAACCAAACTGGTAAGCATAGAGGCAGGGTATAGCGTCTGCGATTGCTGTACAACATCCATATAATAGCCATAAACAGGAATAAAACGGTCTCTGGCAGTACCATCAGCCACTGTCAGGGACTGAGCCTTCGTGCCTATTGCAAATATTGTTATCAGCAAATAAAAAAGTATTATTTTTTTCATATCGTTAAAATAATATTATGATTGTAATTATAATAAACGGCCTCTTGGCTGTGCTTGCAAAAATAACAAAAAAGAGGGACTGAATCCCTCTTAAAAAAATCATCCTATTTTTTTCCATGTCATCGTCCTGCCGAAGGCGGGCACGCCGATGTAGCCGCGCACGCGCAAAACATTCTCCTTTTCAAACCACATTCGGCTCTTGTAGAACTTGCCGTGCACAGGGTCGTAGATCTCGCCGTCCACCCATTTGTTTCCTTTGGCATCATAACGGAAATGGAACAGCAGTTTTATTTTGTCGCACGGGGTGTTGCGCTTCTTCGGATCAGGATTCTTGATATCGCGCTTCGGGGAACCGTCCTTGAAATAAGGATTCTTCACCCAGATCACCTGCCCCTCATACAACCCGTCGGAAGTCTTGGTGATCTTGGTCTTGCATACCTCGTCCGACTGGTCGTCCGATATGTAATAGACACCTAAAATTTTGTCTGCGGCCGATTGCGCAGCCGCAGACAAAAAAGTTAAGCACAATGTGCCAATTATAAAGCACTTGAAGAATTTCATAATCATTACGCCTCTTGCGCCTCTTCCGGTGCCGGCGCTTCCGCACTCTCGGACTCGCCAGCCTGGGCCTCAGCCTCCTGAGAAGGTTTCGGATTGTTCATCATCTTGATCTTGTACTCCAAATCCTTGATCTCCTCTTTGGCCGCCTCAATCTTCTTTCGGAACTCGGCGGTGATGATTTCGGCGTTCTTGGAGTTGGAGAAGAATCCGAGGTTGTTTTCCCAAAGGACGATGTCTTCCTTCAGCTGTGCCAGTTTGTTCTTCAGGAAGTTCTTCTCCTTGTCAATCATCTTTTCGGCATTCGGGTTGCTCAAGATGTTGTCAATCTTGCTTCTGAAGCGGTTGTGGCGCATGTCTTCGGCGCTAATCTTCAGTTCGGCGAAACGTTTGTTCAAAGCTTCGCGGTATTCGGTGTAGATTCTGTCTTTGTCCTTCTTGGGTACAAATCCGATGGCAATCCACTCGTTTTGGTACTCTTTCAGAGCTTCCATGTTGGCGTTGCGGTCGTCGCTGAACTCGTGGGTGAGGATACTCTGGATCAGTTCCTCCTTCTTTTTCAGGTTCTCGGCCTCAACCTCTTGAATATTGTTGAAGTAGTGGGATTTGGCCTCGAAGAACTTGTCGCAGGCGGAGCGGAAACGTTTCCATACCTGGTCGGAGTATTTGCGCGGTGTGGCGCCGATGGTCTTCCACTCGGACTGCAGGTTGAGCATCTCTGCGGTGGCCTGCTTCCAGTCGGTGCGGCTTGCGATGCCCTCAGCCTGGATGGCCAGATTGAGCTTCTGGTTGTAGTTCTGCATCTGCGTGTCCTTAATCTGCTGGAAATACTCTTTCTTCTGGGTGAAGAATTTGTCGAGTGTGGATTTGAAACGGTTCCAGATTTCATCATTCAACTTGCCTGGAGCAGGTCCCAGGGTCTTCCAGATGTTGAGCAGCTCGGTAAGCTTGTCGCTGATTTCATTGTAGGTCTTCACCGTGTCGCTGGATTGTGCAACCAACTCCTCAGCCTGTTCGCAGAGCACAACTTTGGCGTTGTAGTTGTTCTGCTCTTCAGCAAACAGCTTGTCATAGAACTCTTTCCTTCTGGCATTGATTTGGTCTGAAGCGGCTTTGAAGCGCTCCCATACCTCTTCTTTCTTATCCTCCGGGACGGGTCCGATTTCCTTCCATTGCTCGTGCAGGCTTTGCAGATCCTTGAACGATTGGTTGATGGAGTCAACCAACAGAAGGGACTCGGCTTTCTCGCAGAGTTCGAGTTTCAACTCAAGATTCTTCTTGTAGTCCATCTCGCGGGCCTCCTTGTTGAGGCGGATGATGTCGAAGAATTTCTCCACGTAGAAGTGGTAGTTTTGCCACAAGTTGGTGGATTCATTCTGCGGAACGGGTCCGATGTTTTTCCATTGTTCCTGAAGCTCCTTGAACTTGTCGTTCAGGTTCTTGAGATTGGATTCGGATTCGATGAGGGTTCTGAGACCTTCGATAATCTGGTTCTTGGCCTCGAGGTTCTTTTGCTTCTGTTGCTCCAGAGCCTCTATGAATTTGGCTTTGTTGTCTTTATATAGTTGGAAGGCTTTGTTGAAACGAACTTCAAACTCATCAGGTTCGGTTGACGGGGCTTCAATTTCCTCCGCGGGGGCTTCGGGATTCTCAGCGGCAGCTGCTTCAGCAGCAGCCTTGGCGGCGTTGTAGGCCGCGAGGGCGGCACGTTTCCTTTCACGGAAAAATTCAATGATTTTCGTGCGGAGTACACCAACTCTCAGCTTGATGAGGTTGAAGTTGGTCTCCTCTACCAAATGCTCCAGTTCGCCAATGCATTTCTCCAAGTCAAGACCGGCATATTCGGCTTCGACTTGCTCCAGAGTCTCTTCCGGCATATTTTCAGTAGTGGTGTTTTCAGCTTCGGCAACCGTGACAGGTTCCTCGGCGCTTTGCTGACGGTCCATCTCCGCCATCATCTCTTCGGCGGATTGCGGAGCCTCAGGCTCCTGGGCAGGTTCCGGCTGCTCAACGGCTTGTGCCTCTTCTTTGGCAGGCTCCTCGGCGGGAGTCTCCTCCGTGGCGGGCTCTTCAGCAGCGGCCGGTTCGGCGCTTTTCATTTCAGTTTCCTCTGCAGGTGCGGAAGATTCTTGTGTCGTAGGGATTTGGGCTTCAACGGAAGCGCCAGAATTCATCTCTTGATTCTGCATTTCAGCATTATCTTGAGGAAGAAGATCTTGTTGTTCCATAAATTTTTGTGTTGTTTTAGAATAATTGAATAGGGTTTAAAAATTCAGGGCGCAAAGATACAAAAGAGTTTGCAAAGTCAAGAGCTGACTTGATTTTTCATGAATAAATGTTTCTTTCCCAGAACATTATCCGTGTGCTAAAGATTCTAACTCATCGTTGCTGTAGATTTAAAAAATGCTGTATCTTTGCCGCCGAAATTTAGAATAACACTTAACAATATACTATTATAATGTTTGAAAACCTATCTGACAGACTAGAGAGAGCGTTTAAAATCATTAAAGGTCAGGGTTATATTACTGAAATCAACGTGGCCGAGACGATGAAGGAGGTGCGCAAGGCACTTCTCGACGCTGACGTGAGTTATAAGATTGCGAAAGACTTCACCGATGAGGTGAAGAAGAAAGCGTTGGGCATGAATGTGCTTAAGGCCGTTTCACCCAGCCAACTGATGGTCAAGATCACATACGACGAACTCATCAACCTGATGGGACGCGACGCGATTGACATCAATATCAAGGCCAACCCTGCCATTATCCTGATGTCCGGTTTGCAGGGTTCCGGTAAGACCACCCATGCGGCCAAACTGGCCAATTTACTCAAAAGCAAGCGCAATAAAAAGCCCTTGCTCGTGGCTGGCGACGTATATCGTCCCGCCGCTATCGACCAACTAAAGGTCCTCGGCGAGCAAATCGGCGTACCCGTATATACCGAACCCGACAACAAGAAACCGGTTGAGATTGCCAAAAACGGTGTCAAGCACGCCAAAGAGTATGGCTACGATGTGGTGATTGTCGATACCGCCGGCCGTTTGGCTGTTGACGAGGAGATGATGACCGAAATCGGCAATATCAAAGATGCTGTCAACCCGCATGAGATTCTCTTTGTGGTGGATGCCATGACCGGCCAGGATGCTGTGAATACCGCCAAAGCTTTCAATGACAAACTGAATTTCGATGGTGTGATCCTCACCAAGATGGATGGTGACACCAGGGGCGGTGCGGCCCTTACCATCAAGGCAGTGGTCGATAAGCCCATCAAGTTCATCGGCACTGGTGAAAAAATGGAAGCACTCGACGTCTTCCACCCCGACCGTCTGGCCGAGCGTATCCTCGGTATGGGTGACATCCGTTCTTTCGTGGAGAAGGCACAAGACCAGTTTGACCAGGAGGAGGCTGCCAAGCTGCAGAAAAAACTCGCGAAGAACCAGTTCGACTTCAACGACTTCATGGCCCAAATCCAGCAAATCAAGAAAATGGGCAATGTGAAGGATCTCATGTCCATGATTCCGGGTATGGGTAAGGTGGTTAAGGATATGGATTTGGATGACAATGCCTTCAAGAGTGTGGAGGTGATTATCCAATCCATGACTCCGCAAGAACGTGCCAACCCGGACATCATTAACGGCTCCCGCAGAAGACGTATCGCCAGCGGTTGCGGACGCGATATCCAGGATGTGAACCGCCTGATGAAGCAGTTCGAGGACACCCGCAAGATGATGAAGATGGTGAACAGCGGCAAGGCCAAGAATCTCATGCGCGCCATGAACGCCCCCGGAAGAAGACCATTATAAAAAACATTCGTAGGGGCGCAAAACATTGCGCCCCTACCATATTAAAACATGCATTATGCCCAATATCATTGACGGAAAGGCAATCGCCTCCACAATCAAGACAGAAATAGCAACTGAAGTGAAGTCCCTGTTGGACCAGGGCAAGCCGGCACCGCATCTGGCTGTGGTCATCGCCGGCGAAGATGGCGCCGCGCTGAGCTATGTGAACAGCATTGAGAAACAGTGCAAGGGCGTGGGCTATATCTGCTCTGCATACAAGTTTCCGGCCAATGTGCCTGAGAAGGACATCCTGGCCACCATCGATTTTTTGAACAGTGATGACGAGGTGGACGGCTATATCATCCAGATGCCGCTGCCGAAGCAGGTTTCCATCGACAAGGTGGTGGCCCACGTTGACCCGCGCAAGGATATGGACTGCTTCCATCCTGTGAATATGGGCAACTTGCTATTGGGTAAAGACTGCTACGCGCCTGCCACCCCGCACGGTGTGATGGAGCTGCTACGTCGCAGCAATATTGACACCACCGGAAAGGAGTGTGTGATTTTGGGCCGTAGCAATATTGTGGGAAAACCGCTCTCCATGATGTTGTTGCACAAAGACGCCAATGCCACGGTCACCGTGTGTCACAGCCGTACCAAGAATCTGAAACGTGTGTGCAGTCGCGCCGACATCCTGATAGTGGCCATCGGCCAACCGGAGATGATTACCGCCGACTATGTGAAAGAGAAGGCTACCGTTATCGATGTGGGCATACACCGTATTCCCGATCCTGCTCAGCCCAACGGCTACCGTGTCTGCGGCGATGTGAAATTCGATGAGGTGAGCAAAAAGTGCGAGGCCATCACCCCAGTGCCCGGTGGCGTGGGCGCCATGACCATGGCATGCCTGCTGCAAAACACGATGAAGGCGTATAAGAGTCGTCAGTAGTCAGTGAATAGTGATCAGTAAACAGTAGAGACGCAAAATTTTGCGTCTCTAAGGACAAATGATATTAACGAGAAAAAACAACCGATATGAAATTATTATTAATCAGCAATTCCACCAATTATAAAGAGCCTTATCTGGGCTGGTGCACCCCTCTCATTGAGGAATTCATCCAGAAATCCGCCAAGGAAATCGTCTTCGTCCCGTATGCGGGCGTGGATGTGGGTGGCGAGGTCTATCCCAAGAGCTATGACTCCTACACAGCACGCGTGCAGAAGGTTTTCGACCAGTTCAATAAGAAAATCGTGTCCGTGCACACGGCGAAAGATCCGGTGGCTCTCATCAACAAAGCCAAGATGATTATGGTGGGCGGCGGCAACACGTTCCACTTGGTAGCTGAGTTGCATCGCAACAAGCTCATCGAGCCGATCCGCCGCAAAGTGATGGAGGGAGTTCCATATATCGGCTGGAGTGCCGGTTCCAATGTGGCTTGCCCGACCTTGTGCACCACTAACGATATGCCTATTGTGATGCCCGAGAGCTTCAAGTGCCTGGATTTGGTGCCGTTCCAGATCAATCCCCACTACATTGATCCGTATCCGCAAGACATCAACGATGCCATCCGTCATGGCGGCGAGACGCGCCAAGTGCGTATTAACGAGTATCTGGCCGTCAACCAGAACATGGCCGTGGCAGGTTTGCGTGAGGGTACAGCATTATGGGTGGACCACGAGCGCATTACGCTCCGCGGCACCCGTAACATGATTGTGCTGCGCTACGGCAAGAAGCCCGTGGAGAAGAAGCCCGGCGACGAGTTTGAGTTCGATCTGAAATAGAATTTTCAATCGTTATCTTCTATGGCATCACGCATCGTGATCTATCTGATTGTCTTCCTTCCGGTTTTTGCCGGAATGACCTATTTTATGTATCGTTATTTGTTAGGGAAAAAGAGCGGGCGAAAGGAAAACTCGTATGATTTCACTGGCTTGCTGTTTTTGTTGATTCCCACAGTGGCTGGTTTTGCCGGTTTGTTCGGTGATTGCCTGAAGAATAGCATCCCCAATGACAACACACGCTTGCTGGTGTCGCTGGCAATCTCTGTTGCGCTGGTGGCAGTGGCGGATATTATTGTCCGCATCGTGGTGCGGAAGAAAATGCAAGATGCAGAATCTGAATAAGATGCTGTAAGATTAAGGGAGATATTCGAGGACCATTGTCGTGTTAGAGTAATTGGTGTCGGGATAGTTCTCGGCATATTCTTTACAATTCTGCAAAATCTGAATTGGGTAGTTGTCTTGGGTGGAATAGGAAAAACGCCAATCTTCCTTATGTGTACTATCGGCGTACCCACCATTCCGCCGTGAACAAAGTGAATGGCGGAATCCAAATCAATAGACCATCATATTGGGTCATCTTCTAAATTATTGCCTATTTTTTTTTGGTACACTTTTTGCAATATTTTGAACGCTTGTCCGTTAGTTTAACGCAAAAAAAATAATAGGAGGAACTATGAAAAAGATGTTACGCAAATGTTCAGGTTTGTTGGCGATTCTCATCCTGTTTTGTTCGGTCGCTCCGGCGCAATCTGAGGAATCCTGCAAGGCTTCCGCTCCGGCGGAAGTGGCAGTGGGACAGCAGTTCAAGTATACGGTTACCACAGACGAAAAGGGGGAGGTTATCTCTTCCGATTTCGGAAAGTTAGAGATGGTGAGCGGACCTAACGTCGCTTCCAGCACTTCCATATCCATGATGAACGGCAAGGTGGAGCAGAACACCAGTTATACCTATACATATTATTTATTAAGCAACAAGGAGGGAGAGTTTACCATTCCGGGCGTTACCTTTTCCTTTGACGGTAGGGTGGTGAAAAGCAATTATGTGATTGTGAAGGTGGTGAAAGCTCCGAAAATCACACAACAGGAGGACATCAGACCGGGTGAGGACTGGTTTTCGTGGGAATACCAGATGCCGGGTTGGCCCTTTAGCTCCCAATCCCAGCCCAACCAGAAACGAGACAAGGTGCAGATAGATGACAAGATAGGAAAGGACGATATTTTCATCAAGGCCGTCTCCTCCCAGTTGGAGGCTTATCAAGGTGAGGCTGTGGTAGTGACCCACAAGTTATATGTGAAGCAGGAATATCGCAGATATGCCATTGAGCGTGCCAGCTTTGCCAGTACGGATGATATGTGGCTGGAAGGTCTGGATCTATCTAATCGTGCCGAGAGTACAGAGACGGTGAACGGCAAGAGTTACAGTGTGTTTGTTGTGAAGCAGACGGCCGTTTATCCGACCAGGACTGGCCGGCTCACCATTCCGAAGCTGACGCTCACATTGCGTGTCAGTGTGCCGGCTACGGTGAATGACCCTTTCTGGGGAAGCTTCAGCACCACCCGTCGCAAAGATGTGACAGTTACCTCCAACGAGTTATCCTTGAAAGTGAAAGCGCTGCCCGGGACGCGCTCGGATAAGACTGAGGTTGTGGGCAACTTCACAATCAGTTCCAACATGAACAAAACGGAAACCCATGTCAACGAACCGGTTACGCTGGTGGTGACCGTTTCAGGTACGGGCAACCTGCATCATATTACAGCTGAGGATCTGGGTATCGATTTCCCTGCCGACTGCGACGTGACCTATCCGCGCATTTCAGGGAGCATTTCTGCCAAAAACGACCTGGTCACCGGTTCCAAGACCTTCCGCTACACCATTATCCCGCGTTCGGAGGGCACATTCCTGATCCCGGGGACGGCTTTTACTTATTACAACTATGATATGGGCACATACAAGACCATCTCCTCACCGGATTACCAGATAGAGGTGCTGCCGGCCCGGAGCAAGCACTCCTCAGAGAGTCCGGACAACGGTTCTGAGAAGAAGCCCAAATCCAATGTCAGGACCTATAAAATATGATTCGTTTTCTCAGATTCCAATAGTTGATAAAAAAATATTCATATACAGTTTGTTGATATCAAAAAAAGTGTATTTTTGCCGACCTCAAAATACCGATTATTGTCCTTAATGTTAGTAAAGGAAAATTAATTAGAAATCAGAGAGATGTGGGTGAAGACATCTCTCAAAACAAAAACAACAAACTGAAAAATGGATGCAGTAAGTTACAAAACAATTTCGGCGAACAAAGAGATCGTCAAGAAAGAGTGGGTCTTAATTGATGCACAAGAAATGGTGGTCGGCCGTCTGGCTACCGCTGTGGCCCGCATTTTGAAGGGAAAGAACAAACCTTATTACACGCCCAGTTTCGATTGTGGTGACAATGTGATCATCATCAATGCTGAGAAAGTGAGATTCACGGGCAACAAATGGGAGGACAAGGAGTATGTCCACCACACCACTTATCCCGGCGGGCAGCGTTTTGCCACCCCGAAGGAAGTCATGCGCAAGTATCCGGAGCGCATTCTTGAGCACGCCATCAAAGGTATGCTTCCGAAGAACAAGCTCGGTGCCCAGTTGTACCGCAACCTCCACATCTATTGTGGTCCCAACCACCCGCATGAAGCACAGCAACCCAAGTTAATCAACGTTAAAGACCTCAAATAAGAAACATGGAAGTAATCAATACATTAGGCAGAAGAAAAACCGCAGTTGCCCGCCTTTATATGAAGAGCGGCAGCGGTCAAATCATGGTCAACAACCGTGACTATAAGGAGTATTTTTGTGTGCCGACCCTGCAGTACAAAGTGGAGCAGCCGCTCCAGCTCGCTGAGGTGATGGGTCAGTATGACATCAAGGCCAACTTGGACGGCGGCGGTGTCACCGGTCAGGCTGAGGCTCTCCGCATGGCCATCGCGAAAGCCCTTGTGGAAATCAACCCTGAGCTCCGCCACGCTATGAAGGTTCAAGGATTCCTCCGCCGCGACCCGCGTATGGTCGAGCGTAAGAAACCCGGTCAGCCCAAGGCTCGTAAGAGATTCCAGTTCAGCAAACGTTAGTATTATCCTAATATATCTGACGAAAAACTGTTTAGTATCGAAACTGTGGGGATTTCCTTCGAACTACCCCATGGTTGTTTTAAAGAATGTAAACAATTAAAAATTAAAAAATGTCAAGAGTACAATTTGAAGAATTATTAGACGCAGGTTGTCATTTCGGACACCTCAAGAGAAAATGGAACCCTGCAATGGCTCCCTACATCTTCATGGAGAAGAACGGTATCCACATCATCGATCTTTACAAGACGATGGGCAAGGTGGATGAGGCCGCCGCAGCTGCAAAGCAGATCGCCAAATCCGGCCGCAAGATCCTCTTCGTCGCCACGAAGAAACAGGCTAAGGAAACCGTTTCCGCTATGGTTAAGGAAGTCGGCATGCCTTACGTTACGGAACGTTGGCCTGGCGGTATGCTGACCAACTTCTTCACCATCCGCAAGGCTGTCAAGAAAATGAGCGACATCGACCGTCTGATCGAGAGCGACCAGTTCAACAACATCTCCAAACGCGAGAGACTGCAAATCCAGCGTGAGCGCGCCAAACTGGAAAAGAACCTCGGTTCCATTTCCGACTTGTCCCGCCTTCCCGCCGCCGTTTTCATCGTTGACGTGATGAAAGAGCACATCGCCCTGGCTGAGGCCCGCAAACTCGCCATCCCCACTTTCGCAATCGTGGACACCAACTCTGACCCGCGTATGGTTGACTATCCGATTCCGGCAAACGACGACGCATCCAAGTCTATTGCCGTCATCCTGAAAGCCATCTGTGACGCCATCAAGGAAGGCCTTGACGAGCGCGCCATGAACAAAGAGGCCCAGGCTGAAGAGGAAGTCGAGACCGCCGAGGATAACAACGCTGAGGAAGCTCCCGAAGCTAACGAGGGCAGACGCAGAAGAACGGGCAGACGTCCTGCTGACAAAGAATAAGTATTAACTTTTAAAGAATTTTAACTATGGCAATTACAGCTGCTGATGTAAATAAATTGAGACAACAGACCGGTATCGGTATGATGGATTGCAAGAAAGCTTTGGTTGAAGCTGACGGCGATTTTGAAAAAGCTATCGATATCCTCCGCAAGAAAGGTCAGAAAGTGGCCGCCAAACGCGCCGACCGCGAGTCCAACGAAGGCCGCCTCATCGCAAAGACCAACGCTGACCACACCAAGGGTTACATGCTCTTAGTGGCTTGCGAGACCGACTTCGTGGCCAAGGGCGAGGAATTCGTGAACTTCGTTGATTCCCTGCTCGACAAGGCTATCGCCGCCAATGTCAACACCCGTGACGAACTTCTCGCCATGAATGTTGACGGCATGACCGTGACTGAAAAGCTGACCGAGCTGACCGGCAAGACAGGTGAGAAGATCGAACTTCCTCACTACGACACGCTGGAAGCCGCGTACGTGGAAGCATACAACCACATGGGCAACCACAAGGCCACCCTCGTGGGCTTCAACAAGAATGATGACAATGCGAAGACCGCTGCTCACAATGTCGCGCTTCACATCACCGCTATGAACCCGCTCGCACTGGATGAGAACGCCATTCCTCAAGAGGTTAAAGACCGCGAACTCGCAGTGGGTGTTGAGAAAACCCGCCTCGAACTGATCAGCAAGGCCGTTGACGCCGCCCTGAACAAGGCTGGCATCAACCCCGCACACGTTGACAGCGAGGATCACATCAACTCCAACATGGCCAAGGGTTGGATTACTGAGGAACAGGCTAACCTTGCTCGCAAGATCAAGGAAGAGGAAGCTGCCAACAAGGCTGCCAACCTCAACGAGGCCCAGATCCAGCAGATTGCCCAAGGACGTTTGGTGAAGTTCTTCAAGGAAAGCACCTTGATGTACCAAGTGCTCGTTATGGGTGGCGACGGCAAACAGAATGTCCGCGACTACATCCACGCCAATGACAAAGAGCTGGAATGCACCGCTTTCGTTCGCCGTCAGATCGGTGAGTAATCCTTACCGACTACGGTTCCGTTACAGAGCAGACTCTCTTATGAGGGTCTGCTTTTTTTTGTGCCCGAAAAAATGGGGGTTAACGGTGGGGGTTCCGCTCAACGCTGTCGCGTTTCGCGGAATGGTGCGATTAACCGTGAATTGCAGCAAGCGGCGGAACCCCCAACGTTCATCGTTTCAGCTAATCGCGTACGCAACGGACAGAAAAACCGCAGTTCTTGAAGCTGTCTTCCCTGGTCATGCCAGCGTGGCAGTCGTTCAGGTCCCGAGTCCACGCGTAGTCGCTATAGTACTCCGTCGAAGACCAAAAGTCGGCGTAACTGCCGAAATCGTCGTAATTTCCGCCGTAGTAGCCGCCAGCGGGCAGAGCGGAAAAGCCGGTGGCGTTGTAGGTCGTACTAGGTTCGTATCCGACATAATCTGGATCCGAACTGCTCTTCCATCCCCATGTCGCAGCCAAGGCTTTGGCTAAATTATTAATATTGCCACTGGACATATATTCGGGGCGCGTTTTCATATAGTCCGTCAATTGGGTCCACTCCGCATCGCTCGGCACATGCCAGCCCTTGGGGCAGATGCCCTGTACCCCGCTGGGATTGGCATCACTACTGCTTGCCCCGTGCATCACAGCTGCCCAGTTGTACAGATAGCCGTACGCAGGCACATTGACCATGTTCGAATCATTGCTTTGATATTTCCCTGGTGCATAGCGATAGGGGTCTGTATAACTCGTTGCTTCTCCCAACGGAATGTTTGTCCCGTCGGCATAGCGGGTGGTGCGCAGGTTGGAGGCCATCCACACTTGGTTGCCGATTTTCACGGCATCGTACTTGTTGCCGTCAATGTCCTTCACCGCATTGCGGATCACATCCGCAGTGGAGGGGTACTCCTGGTTGCTGCCACCCCCGTCGTTTTCGCCGCCGTCATCAGGACCGCAGGCGTTAAAAAACAAGCGCAACGACAACCAATGCACCAAGCATCATTCTTGTGATTTTGATTTTGTTCATAATAAAAAGCCCTGGTTACGTGTCGGGCACAACTTCTTGTTATAATTAAAAAATCTGCCAACTTCATGGCAAAGCACCTTCCAGTTGGCGGGGCTAAAATACGAATTATTTTGTTACGATGGTATGCCCGTGCTGGCAGGCCGTAGGTCTGCCGGGCTTGGTAATTAAAAAAAAATGTATATTTGCACCGTTGTTTCGCCATAATGGCGGACAACGGATTTTTTATTAAAAAGAAAGCGAGTTTTCGCTTATCCGTCTCGGTAAACCTGGACAGTTTAGATGTTAGTACGGATATCGGAAATCAAGCTTGCCTATGAAGTGTTTAATTGCCGACTAGGTGGGGCTTGTTCTTCAGTATCTTACTAACAGGGAGTCCAGCCCTACCGGGAGGATGCTGTCGGATAACGGCTCCACTTTCTTTGTGCTTTGTTCTCTGTGAACGAATTTTTGACAGTTAAACATAAATAGAAGATGAAAAAGAACATATTATCACAATCAATGTTTCATTATTAATATTAAATCCAAATCACACATGAAAAAATTTTTCTTTTTTATTGTAATGAGTCTGCTTGGCTCTTGCGTCATGGCTCAGAGCAGTGTGACGCTGACATTTACTTGTCGAAGTGATAGCGGTGTCTATGTTCAGCCCGATTACATCATCATTAAAAACCTGACCCAAAATTGGTCGGACACCATCTATTTTCCGGATACGGTTTACACTCTCGATCTGACTACAGGTATTGGTTCATACAGTAATGCAAGTATTACATCCCAAGTGGTTCCCAACCCTTTCAGTGGTACCTCTATGGTAAACCTGAGTTTGCCCGAGCAAGGCTTGGTGTCTGTTGAGGTTGCGGATATGATTGGACGTATTGTTGCGTCAAACAAATATCGAATCCAAACTCCGGGTTTGCATCAATATCGTGTCACATTGCACAACCCCGGCACATATATTTTCAAAGCTCGGCAAAATGGGAAGACCACATCTGTCAAGATGTTGAACCAGAATGATGGAGGACGCGATGCTGTGGAATATGTCGGTGCTATTTCAGAGGCCTCAAAAGGCGGTGCTGCTGAAGCCAAATCCACGAAGTTCGATTCTCTTAACTATACCCATGTTGGTGATCAAATGAGTTATGTGGGCTATATACACAGACATGCGAGTGCAGAAATTTTGCAAGAAATAAATAACAGTGAGACGCTGACGCTGACATTCAATAGTGATGGTCTGCCTTGTAATGGTGCCGCCACCGTGTCTGATATTGATGGCAATGTCTATAATACGGTCCAGATAGGAGCCCAATGTTGGATGAATGAAAACCTCCGTGTCACGCGTTATGCGGACAACACGGAGATTCCTGTTGGCGGAAATGGGGGATATGACACCCCGTATCGTTATGTTCCGGGCAATGAAAGCAATGTTGCCGCGTATGGATATTTATACAATTGGCCTGCTGTAATGCGTGGAGCTGCATCCAGTAGCAATGGGTTGCAAGGTGTTTGTCCAAACGGCTGGTATATGCCGAGTAATGAGGATTGGTTGCAACTTTTTAATTATGTGGGTGGAATTGACGAGAATGTCTGTAACGGTGATAGTTCGCACATTGCCAAGGCGTTGGCTGCCGCTATCGGTTGGGAGAACAGTGGAACACCATGCGCGCCGGGTAACGACCTTTTCATGAACAATGTCTCCGGGTTTGCGGCGTCGCCGGCTGGCCGATATGGTGATTTGTTTGGCTCCTTTGGAGAATCTGCCTGTTTCTGGAGCTCAACAGCTCACGATGATTATTATGCGAAATATGTCGGAATGCATTACAATAGGGAAAAAGTGGTGAATTCCCAGTACGACAAGACTTACGGTCTTTCCGTCCGGTGTCTGCGCGGTATTACAGCACCCACAGTTATCACGGATACAGCCTTTCAAATCACAGACACAAGCGCGGTTTGTATAGGTCGCGTTGCTGCCGATGGCGGAGATTCTGTGACTGTACGCGGAGTTTGCTGGAATACAACTCCAAACCCGACTACGGCCGACAACTACATGGTAGATACCACGGGTGTTGATATATTCCAGATCATTCTTACGGATATGACACCGGCAACAACGTATTATGTGCGCGCATTTGCCGCCAACAGTGTGGATACCTCATACGGCAATGAAGTCAGCTTTACTACCGTAGCCGCTTCTGTGGGTATGGATGGTCGTCCTTGTTTCGGTATGCCAACGGTGAGTGATACCGATGGCAATATTTATAATACGGTCCGGATTGGTCAGCAATGTTGGATGAAAGAGAACTTGCGGACCACAAAATATGCAGATGGTACGAATATACTTTTAGGTTCTTCCCCATCCGCCACGACGGCATGCCGCTATTATCCGAATAATGACACTTCTGTAGTAACTGCGTACGGTTACCTTTACAACTGGCGTGCGGTAATGAGGGATTCCTCTGCAAGCAATACCAATCCGAGCGGTGTTCAGGGAATCTGCCCCACGGGCTGGCATGTGCCGAGCGATGCGGAATGGACACAGTTGACGGATTATGTTAGTGCTCAGAATGTTTACACTTGTGGTGATGATATCACTAATATTGCCAAGGTTTTGGCCACCACTACCGGATGGAATGTCAGCGATACAGCCTGTTCGGTGGGCGAGATGTTAGCCACCAACAATGCCACGGGATTTTCAGCCCTTCCTGCCGGTAATTTCTTATATGGTTATAACGCTTTCGGTGGACAAGCCTATTTCTGGAGCTCCACAGAAAACGATGGGTTGCGTGTCTTTACCCGTTCCATTTTCAATAGCCTGGCGAATGTTGGCATGCCGATGATCACCAAGGATTTTGCCTTGTCTGTCCGTTGCTTGCATGATGGTCCGGTTATCACCGATTCAGTATATCAAATCACAGACACATGCGCAGTTTGCTGTGCCCATGTCTCTGTTGTTGGTGAAGATACTGTAACTGTGCGCGGAGTATGTTGGAATACAGCCCCCAACCCAACCATGGCAGACTATTACACGGTGGATAGCACCAATACGAGTGCTTTCCAGGTGTTGCTTACAGAATTGACACCGGCAACAACATATTATGTTCGGGCATTTGTTGCGGATAGTGTAGACACAGTATATGGTAATGAAATCATTTTTACCACAGTTGATACAGTAATACAGGATGGTCGTCCTTGTTCCGGTATGCCAACAGTGAGTGATGTCGATGGCAATATTTACAATACGGTTCAGATTGGCAACCAGTGTTGGATGAAGGAGAATTTGAAGACCACGAAGTATTCAGATGGTACGAGTATAGCTTTGGGTTCCGAATACTCCTGGTCCGACCCAACCCCATACCTTTACTATCCGAACAATGACTTTTCCATGGTTGACTATTACGGTTACCTTTACAATTGGAAAGCCGTGATGCGGAATACATCCTCTTCAGATACGAACTCCAGCGGCGTGCAGGGCATCTGCCCTACGGGTTGGCATGTGCCCAGCAATGGAGAATGGACGGAGCTTACAGACTATGTGAGCAGCCAGAGCCAGTATGTTTGCGGCGACAGTTCAATAGCAAAGGCATTGGCCGACACCACAGGATGGAGTACCAGCACAAACGCTTGTGCTGTGGGCAACGACCAGAGTGCCAACAATGCCACGGGCTTTTCGACCCGTCCCACTGGCGACATCTCTGGCAACCAATACAACCCCTGCGGCTTTTATGCCCGCTTTTGGAGTTCTACAAATTACGATGCAAGCAATGCTGACTATTGGTTTCTCGACTATGGCGCAGCCGACATGATCGGGAACAACATCAACAAGAACAGCGGGTTGTCTGTTCGTTGCCTCCGCGATTAAGCAGTGGACAGTAGTAAGTAAACAGTGAACAGTTAAGGGCGCAGCCGTGAGGCTGAGCCCTTTTTTTTGTGGTTTGTTGGTTAACGGTGGAGGTGTTAACTGCAAAATATGGGGTTAACGTTGGGGGTTCCGCCGCCACCGGCGGCGGAATGGTGGGTACACAGCTTTTCTATTAGCCAACCGCCCCAAAATATAATTTTTAGCTTTCAATTGTTTTTTGTATCTTTGCAACGCTAAAAATATACTCTAAAATGCGCAAAGAAGTTGATTTTCTGGTTGTTGGATCCGGCGTGGCAGGACTGACCTTCGCACTCAAAGCCGCCAACTTCGGCAAAGTGCTCATGCTGACCAAAGCCAAGATGGACGATGGCTCCACCCGCTATGCCCAAGGCGGTATCGCCTCCGTAGTCTATCAACCAGACACTTACGAGAAACACATTCAGGATACTATGGTGGCTGGCGACGAGCTCTCCGACCGCAAAATCGTGGAACTTACCATTCGCGAGGCTACCGAACGTGTGATGGAACTGGTGGAGTGGGGCGTGGATTTCGACAAAAACAAGGACGGCAGCTTCGCACTGGCCAAAGAGGGCGGTCATTCCGAGTTCAGAGTGCTCCATCATAAAGACATTACGGGCTATGAGATTGAGGAGAAACTCATTCTGGCAGCCAAGAAGCATAAGAACATTGAGATTATCGAGAATCGTATTGCGCTGGAGATTATCACCCAACACCATCTTGGCGTGGAAGTTACGCGCCGCTCACAGGATATAACCTGCTATGGTGCCTATATTTACAATCCGGAGACCAAAGAGGTGGACACCGTGCTGGCCAAGATCACGATGATGGCCACCGGCGGTCTGGGCATGGTGTATGAGCATACCACCAACCCGCTGGTCGCCACAGGTGACGGTGTGGCTATGGTCTATCGCGCCAAGGGAGCGGTTCGCGGCATGGAGTTCGTGCAGTTCCACCCCACATCCCTGTACAATCCCAAAGAGTCACCTTCGTTCCTGATCACCGAGGCCATGCGAGGCGCCGGTGCTGTCCTGAAAGATGCCAACGGGTCCACTTTTGTGGAGAAATACGATGAACGCGGTTCACTGGCACCCCGCGACATTGTGGCGCGCGCCATCGACTCTGAAATGAAACGCCAGGGCGTGGATCATGTTTATCTGGACGCCACGCTCATTCCCCAGGAGGAGATTTTCGCCCATTTCCCGAATATCTATGCCAAGTGCCTCAGCATCGGCATTGACATCACGAAAGAGATGATCCCTGTGGTTCCAGTGGCCCATTATTCTTGCGGCGGCATACAGACCGACGAGTGGGGGGCTACCTCCATTCATAACCTGTTTGCCTCCGGTGAGTGCGCCTCTACTGGCTTGCATGGTGCCAATCGTTTGGCATCCAATTCTTTACTTGAGGCTCTTGTCTTTTCGCATCGAGCCTGTATCAAGGCTATGCAGACTTTGCCCGGTATCCAGTTCTGCCACGATGTGCCCGACTGGAACAGCGATGGCACGGTGCTGAACGAGGAGATGGTGCTCATTACCCAGTCGCGCAAAGAGCTGCAGACCATCATGAGCAGCTATGTGGGCATCGTGCGCTCAGACCTCCGTCTGCAGCGCGCCTTCGACCGTCTGGATATCCTCTATCGGGAGACTGAGGATTTGTACAAGAAATCCATTTTGATACCGGAGATTTGTGAATTGAGAAACATGATCAATGTCGGCTACCTCATCATTCGGCATGCCATGGCGCGCAAAGAGAGTAGGGGCTTGCATTATTCCCTGGACTATCCACCCTACCAGAATCAGAAAAATTAAGAGACTACAATATGAGAAATTTTCAGATCCACACATTAGGTTGTAAGTTGAACTTCAGCGAATCCGCCGCCATAGCCGCCAAACTGGTGGAGAACGGTTGGAATCAAGGAGGCATACCTGAGGTCATCATTATCAACAGTTGTGCCGTTACCAGTTCTGCAGAGAAAAAGACCCGAAATCTGGCCTCCAAGCTGCACCGCGACAATCCGCTGGCCTCCCTTGTGGTGGTGGGTTGCTACAGTGCCCTGAAGCCCGATTTGTTGGAGCGCTGGTCGGGTGTGATCAAAGTGTTCGGCAGCTCGAACAAAATGGCGGTGGTCGATTATCTGATGCAGCGCGACATGCAGCCTGCCCCGAACTACTTCGACTCATACTCCATTCACGATCGAACCCGTTCCTTCCTGAAGATTCAGGACGGTTGCAACAATCATTGTACCTATTGCACCGTGTGGATTGCGCGTGGCAAGAGCCGCAGTGACACCATTGAGAATGTGCTGAACAACATCAAGAAGATTCATGAAGCCGGTGTGCACGAAGTGAACCTCACGGGTGTTAACGTGGGTGATTTCGGGCGAGGCACGGATGAGAATCTCCTTAAATTGTTAAAAGCTATAGTGAAGCAGAACCTGATGGAGCGTGTGCGCATCTCTTCTGTGGAACCCGATTTGCTATCTGACGACATCATCAAGCTGGTGGCCAAGAACCCCATGTTGATGCCGCATTTCCATATTCCGCTGCAGTCAGGCTGTGACCGCATCCTCGGGTTGATGCGCCGCCGCTACAAAGCGGAAGACTATGCAGCCAAGGTTAAATTGATCAAGAAGCTCATGCCGGACGCCTGTGTGGCCTGCGATGTGATTACCGGATTCCCTGGTGAGACGGATGAGGATTTTGAAGAGACCTACAGGTTCCTCGAATCATTGCCCATCAGCTACATGCACGTTTTCACCTACTCGCGCCGTCCGCGGACCTCTGCCAACATGATGGAGGACCAGGTGTCCGATGAAGTGAAGAGCGAGCGCACCGATCGTCTGTTGGAACTTTCTCACGCCAAAAAAACTGCCTTCTATCAGCAATGTGAGGGCCAGGAACGTCCTGTTTTGGTGGAGGCCGAACTGGTGGAAGATCACTTGTGCGGTTTCACCGACAACTATATCCGCGTTTCCATCCCATACGACGAGAGTCTGGTCAATACGATTCAAAAGGTCACCATTGAACAATGCCGCACGATATTGTAAGACTGCGAAACGGTCTGCGTCTGATACATAAGGAAACCAATTCCCCTATATCCCATTTTGGTGTGCTTGTAAACGCGGGCACACGAGATGAAGCATCCAATCAGATGGGATTGGCTCATTTTGTGGAACACACCATTTTCAAAGGGACCGAAAATCGGAATGCCTATCATGTTATTAGCCGTATGGAGGCTGTGGGAGGCGATCTGAACGCCAGCACCTCCAAGGAGGAAACCTATTTTCATACCTCATTTCTGTCTAAAGAATATCCTCGGGCAGTGGAACTGCTTTCGGACATCTTTTTTCACGCCACTTTCCCGGAGAAAGAATTGGAGAAGGAGAAAACGGTGGTGTTGGAAGAAATCAACTACTACCAAGACTCACCTGCAGAACTCATCTTTGATGATTTTGAAGATTTGGTTTTCAGCGGCCATCCGTTGGGAAAGAATATCCTGGGTACAAAGGCCAGCGTTAGAAAGATGAAACGCCAGGGCGTTCTGGACTTTATTGCACAGAATTATACGCTGGACAATATTGTTCTTGCTTCGGTGGGTGACATTTCCGCCAAGCGACTGCTGCGTCTCTGCGAACAATATTTTGGAGGCTATGAAATGCCTCAAACCAACCGTAAGCGGACTCCTTTCACAACTTACAAACCGGACAATAAGTTCGTCAGGAAAAATACAGCCCAAACCAACGTGGTATTAGGCAATATTGCCTATTCTATCACGGAAGACAAGCGTGTTCCGTTCTTGTTGTTGACCAATATACTCGGCGGTCAGGGAATGAACACCCGTCTCAATATGAGCGTGCGCGAGAAGAAGGGCATGGCATACGCTATAGAATCCAGCTATACTCCATTCTCAGACATTGGACTTTTCACCACTTACTTCGGCTGCGACCCGCATAACCGCGAAAACTGCGTGGAACTGATATACAAGGAGATGAAGAAGGTGCGGGAACAGAAACTCGGTACCATGCAGCTCTATTATGCCAAACAGCAGTTTGTGGGCCAACTCAATCTTTCATATGAGCCCAAACTTACTGAGATGCTCTCCATCGGACATGCGGCGCTGTTTTTTGACGAGGTTGACACAATTGAGGAGAGCCTTTCTGAAATACGCGACATCACTGCAGATGAAATCCTAGAGGTCGCCAACGAAATCCTCCAACCCGAGAAGTTCTCGATGCTGACGTTTGAATAGATAAAAGATTATAGATTATAGTGAACTGAATAGTATTCCCCCATTTACCTCATTTACCCCATTTACCCTTTTCACCCCTTGTATCCATTCTATGTTGTATTCCAAAAATCTTGAAAATGCCGTTAATGAGATTGCCAAGCTGCCCGGTATCGGAAAGCGCACGGCGTTACGTCTGGCATTGCATCTGATGAAGGCTGAGGCCGAGGATGTGACGTTGCTGACCGACCGCATCAACCGCCTGAAGACGGATGTGTTCTATTGCAAGAAGTGTTACAACATTTCCGACAGTGAGATTTGCGACATCTGTGCCAACCCTAAGCGCGACACGACCACCATCTGCGTGGTGCAGGACATCCGCGATGTGATTGCCATTGAGAACACGAACCAGTTTACGGGCGTCTATCATGTGTTGGGTGGAGTGATATCGCCCATGGATGGTATAGGCATCAACCAGCTGAAGATGTACGAGCTTTTTGAGCGGGTGGAGCATGAGCAGGTTAGGGAACTTATTTTGGCGTTGCCGGCAACGGTGGAAGGCGACACCACGAACTTCTACATTTACAAGAATGTGAAAGATAAAGTTGGCCAGGTGACCACCATTGCGCGGGGCATCGGCGTGGGCGAGGAACTGGAGTACGCCGACGAAGTCACCCTCGGCCGGTCATTGCTGGCACGTACCGATTTCGATAAAGCCTATAAGAAATAATAATGCCTAGGATTTTGCAGGGCGGTTTCTATATAAGAAAATGTGTGTTCTGTCCGTTGCGTGTGCGATTAGTTGGAACGATGAACGATGACATTGACAATGAACTATGACGATGACGTTGACGATGAACTATGACGTTGACTTTGACGTTGAAAAATGAAATATAAGATTGAATAATTGCGATGAGGGGCGTGGCCGTGAGGCTGCGCCCTTTTTTTGTTTGTGGGTTAACGTTGGGGGTTCCGCCGCTTGCGCAGCAAGTGGCGGAATGGTGCGTGTTACAGGGCGAGAGAGGGGGAAGGTTAATGGGGTGTGTTAATGTTGTTGCATCCCGATGATCTCTTCGTGGTTGAGGCCGGAGATTCGGGCAATGGTTTCCAAATCAATACCCTCCGTGAGCATGTTCTGCACGAGTTGCCGTTTTCCTTCGTTCAATCCCTCCATCCGTCCTTCCATCCGTCCCTTTTCAACACCTTGTTCCAATCCCTTTTCAAAGCCTTCCTCGACGCCGTCTTCGCGGGCGCAGATGATGGCACCTTGGACATCCTTGTACTCCAATACGCTTTTCTTGTATTCTTTTCGTTCCATGTTGGTCAGTTTTGCTATCCTGCATTCTTCAATGAACTTCCGGAAAACGCCCTGTTCCTCTGCGCCGTAGTCCCTATTGGTGCTGCCGCCGATGGAGGTGAGCAGCTCGAGCCATCTGCGCATGGGGGCATTGTCCGGAGTCTTGTCCTTGACGGCTGCAAATTTACACAATTCGACGAAAAAATAGGAGGTCTTGTCACTGAAAATTTTATTTGCTTCGTCCTTGAGCATTACCTTGTGGAAATAACGGTTGTTCCCCCTGAACTCGGGTGCGTTGTAATCCAGCAGGTTGAAGGAATACACTGAAGGGATAGCATAGTCGCTTTCGCCCTTTTCCATTTCCCTGCTGACGACCCTGCTCACGTACGAGATGATTCTGTCGGCGAAGAAGGGCTGTCGAGCCCGTTGCATCTCGATGATGAATCTGTCTCCGTTTTGGTTTTCGCAGTAGATGTCGAAGATGACCCTCTTCTCCTCCGGTCTTTGGCCGAATTGCTCTGTCTGGAGGAAAGAGATGTCGGTGATGACGCCCACCTCGTCAGAAATGGAGGCGTTGAGGAAGTCAATGAGGAGGTCTTTGTTGTTCTCGGAGGCGAAGATCCGCTTGAAGCCGAAATCGGACAGCGGGTCGAAAAA
>CAJODA010000001.1:0-808 GCA_905233745.1 uncultured Bacteroidales bacterium | reverse complement strand
ATCCGATTTTCAAAGGATTGGGTGAAAAATATTTCATCGTAATAATCAGTTCATTAGAAAATTGCGCTGTGTGAAATTAAGAATTGGTTGTTAACGGGACAGGCTGCATTTCGGAGGTGAGAGCCGGTGCTTCCGCTTTTGTTAGTGGGTTAACGTTGGAGGTTCCGCTCGCTCACTACGTTCGCGGCGGAATGGTGCGTGTGCTGTGCGAGAGAGGGGGGGAGGGAGATGGGCGGCGGAACCCCCACCGTTAACCGTGTCACTTTGATTTTTTATTATCTTTGCCCCGTCAATCCGATTTTCAGGATTGAGACGTTTTTTTTGAATCTAACGAAGCGTTATGCTCGTCTTGCTAATGGGAACGTAGGAAATTTCCAGAATTGTAGCGCAAGAGTGGTGTAATGGTTCATGCGTATAGCGTGGGCTGATTGCTGCATCTGCGTTACAAGGTTTTCCTACGACCTCCATTAGAAGAAGTGGTATATCAGTGCCACGCTTCTTTTTGTGTTAATGCTCTCGGGGCGCTGGGGAGCGCTAAAATATTCTCAGATATGAAAAGAAAGATGATTTTGATGATTGCAGCCTTTGCAGTTGCAGCGCTCAGTTTAACCGCTTGCGGCCCCGAAGGGGGCAATGAGGAGGAAGGCGGCGGTGGCTCCAGCACCCAGGAGTACCCCTCCACTGCGGATGTGATTCGCAATGCGGTGAAGGACATTGACGGCAACAAGTACGACGCCGTGAAAATCGGCAATCAGGTGTGGATGGCCTCCAATCTGCGCACAACACGCTATGCCGATGGGCTAAGCAT